>PKSZ01000134.1 GCA_002869425.1 Marinilabiliales bacterium | reverse complement strand
AGTACAGAGTCTTTTACCAGTGAGTATGATGCAAATGATGCATGTGGAAGTAGTTATATGACGGGCAATGATTATGTTTTTACTTATACTCCGGGAACCGATCAGTATGTGAGCATTAAATTGTATAACGCTGAAGGTGTTTTCAATATGCTAACCATGGATAATATTGGTCAGGTTGGTTTGTTTGTTACGGAAGGCTGCCCGGATGATCCTACTTCTGTTTGCGTTGCAAAGAATGAAGCTCAGGAAGGAAATCCTGTATTGGATGGTGTTCTGTTAAGTGCAGGTGTTCAGTATTTTATTGTAGTTTCTACCAACGACTTATTTGGACAAAATAGTTATACAGAGTTTTCTATCCAGATAGCTGAAACGTATCAGTGTGATGCTGGTGTTGTCGAATTTATCTCTCCGAAAAGTGGCTATGAATTGTCTTCTATGGAACCGGTAAGTATTCGAGTAAAGAATTATGGACTCGATACTTTAACGAATCTGAATGTTGCATATACCTTAGTCGGAAATAGTCCTGTTGTAGAAACCATTACAGATAGTATTCTTCCCGGACAAACATACGATCATACATTTACTTATATGGTTGATTTGTCAGATTTTGGAACTTATACTTTTACAGCAACAACTCAGCTTGCCTGTGATCAGTCGCTGGTAAATAACAATTCTATACAAACGGTTATTAACAGTGAATTTCCTGAAGGATCCAATTGTCAGCATGCTCATAATATTACAACGCTTCCATATACGGAAACAGGATTAAGTACTGCTGCAATGCCAAACTCATATAGTGTTACGGATGGCTGTAATAGCATATATATGGGAGGTAATGATTACGTTTTCTCGTATACTGCAGAAGATAATCTTAACCTTATGATAACGCTTAGTAATGCACAGGGATCTTTTAGTGTCGCTACAATGGATTATCTCGGTATGGTTGGCGTATTTGTTTTGGATGCTTGTCCGGATGATACAACAGCAAATTGTATAGCTTCTGCCGAATCGCAGGGAGGAAATCCAGTGCTGGAGAATGTAAATGTACAGTTTGGTGAAACATACTACATTGTTGTTTCTACCAGTGATTTGCTCGGTCAGAATTCATATACGGATTTCGATATCGATATCAGGGCAGTTTATACCAACGATATGGAAGCTTTGGGTATAGTGTCTCCTTCAAGTGGTTCTGATTTGGGGCAGGAAACAATTGTTGGCCGGTTTGTAAACAATGGAGTTTATCCTGCTGTAAATTTTGATCTGGGGTTTGAAATTGGTGATAGTGTAATAATGGAATATTATACGGATACAGTTCAACCTGGTGATACATTAGAATATTCTTTTGTATCATTAGCGGATTTATCTGTTCCAGGTAGAATTTACGATATCAGGTTGTTTGTTCAATATACATTGGATGTGAATGCTTCGAATAATTCAATAATTGTAAGTGTGCAAAATTTACCGGGAGCAGGAGCCAGCTGCGACAACTACTATGATATACAGTCTGTACCTTTCGAGATAACAGGTTTAACTACTTTCGGCTTTGTGAATGATTACAATGAAGCAGATGTGTGCAATAGTGAGTATATGAACAAGAACGATTTTGTGTTCAGGTATATGGCAACTTCAAGCAATATGGTTAATATTTTTGTCTCCAATACAAATGGACCTGCAGGAATTTTTGTAACCAAAGGATGTCCCGATATTTTATCTAGTCAATGTGTTGATTATGAAGAATCTGCAGGCGATGTAATGTTGGATAGCGTGAGCCTGAATGCCTGGACAATATACTATTTCATCGTTTCATCAAATACGCTGGATACGCTGAATTTCGATTTTAGCATAATAGAAACGGCAGCTTCCGTTCAGGATCGATGGATTGATAAGGTTGAAGTTTTTCCTGTACCTGCAAAGGATATTTTGTATGTAAACAATCTTCCTGCCGGGATAAAAAAGATTACCATAAATGATTTAACAGGACGCATTTTTTATACAAATGAAACAGATAGCAAGGATACGAAGTTGCAAGTAGAATCTCTTGGTGCGGGAGTTTATAACTTGACAATTGATGCTCAGGGAGAGTTTTTGGTGAAAAAAATTACAATCATTAATCCATAGTTGATGTACATTTTCTTATCTTAGAAATTAATAGAAACATAAAAATATTGCCATGAAGTATTTTTTATTACTTGTTTTTCTTTTTACTACCTTAGTTGGACAGTCTCAATATGCAAATAGCTACAAAAATAAGGGCGTACTTGCAGTACCTAAAACCAAAACAGTGGTTGCACTTCTAGGAAATAGGGCTTATGACGAGGCTATTCAGCAGGCCATGAAGGAATACTGGACGCATTCAGAGTACGAATTCAAACCGATGAAGGAGATCAACAACCTGATTTCAGATGAGAATTTGTCTTTTATTTTACCACTTACTTTTACCATACTGAATGCAGATCAGCATCAACTGGCTTTGATTATTGGTGGTAAACCGGATATTTCTAAATACACTGTTTTACACCTTGTTGCTTATGCAATGGTCGATGGTTTGAATACAGAGAGAAATTATGAGGAATGTGCTTATCGTATGCCACATATGATTAAATCTATAAACTCTGCATTGGATTTGGTTAAAAGTGAAAAGATCACAATGGGTGCAAAGGATAAACTCAATGCTTATTATGTATCTAAGGCACCAGCTATTAAAGACAAGGAGCTTTTGGTAAGCAAAGATTTTTTTGGGCCGGGAATGAAGGAAGATGAATTTGGTCAGCTTTATAAGCATCCGTACAAAATAGTGGAACCAGAAGTTATAGCTAAGGCTATTGCTGACAAGGATTCTTCAAAAGCATATTTGTTAAATATCAATACGAAAAATACTTATACTATGGTGTTTGACGCTGCTACAGGAGATGTCCTGTATACTGAATCGGATGATAAAATAACACGAAAACAAAAGGTAGCGCAATTGTCAAATTCTGTTGGCAAGTAGTAAAAGCAGTTTTTATTCTTGCTTTTTATTTTCTCAGTATTTTACTGTTAATGATGTTGTATAAAATGTATGATAAATATCACTGTGTTTTTTAATTTCTGCATAGAGGGTTTTATTATTTTTGTTATTCAAAATCTAAAATTATTTGGTTATGGGAATGACTATTATTGAAAAAATTCTTGCAAATCACTCTAATCACAAAGTGGTAAAGCCGGGGGAAATTATTGATGTTATGATTGATACTCGTGCTGCCCGTGATTTTGGAGGAGCAAATGTGGTGAAAAATCTGAGAGAAAATGGTTTGGACATTGAAGATCCATCAAAAACTATTTTTACTTTCGATTGTAACCCCACAGGTTCTGATCAGAAGTATGCGGTTAATCAACATACCTGCCGAATGTATGCTCGTGAAAAAGGAATTAAAATTTATGATATCAATGCTGGAATTGGAACGCACCTCGCCATAGACAGAGGTTTGGTTTATCCGGGAAGTACATTTGTTTCAACCGATTCACATGCAAACATTATGGGTGCTGTTGGTGCATTCGGACAAGGAATGGGCGATCAGGACATTGCTGCTACATGGGCGCATGGTTCAGTTTGGTTTAAGGTGCCGGCTTCAGCAAAATTGAATTTTAAGGGTAAGCTTCCTGAAGGGGTTACTGCAAAAGATATTGTTTTGAATCTTTTGAACAAATTTGGAGCAAATACACTGCTTGGATATTCTGTGGAGTTGTATGGTGAAGCTATCGAAGGACTTTCTCTTGGTGATAGAATTACAATTGCTTCAATGGGTACGGAAATGGGAGCTATTATTGTTATGATTCCTCCATCCAAAGAAATTGTTGAGTATAGCGAGAAGTCTATTGGAAAAAAGATTGATCCTGTTTATGCAGATGCAGATGCTGTATATGCCTTGGAAGAGGATATTGATGTAAGCCAGTTTGTGATGAGAGTATCTCGTCCGGGTCATCCGGAGGATACTATCAGTGTTGAAGAAGCGCAAAAAATTAAAATTGATTCTGCTTTTATTGGAAGTTGTACCAACGGACGAATAGAAGATATGCGCGAAACGGCCAGAATATTGAAAGATCGTAAAGTTGCTCCGGGTGTAGTACTGAAAATAGTTCCTTCTACCGATGAAGTATGGCAACAATGCCTGGAGGAAGGAATCATTAAGATTTTTAAAGATGCTGGAGCTTTGGTTTCTAATGCTGGTTGTGCTGGATGTGCTGCTGGTCAGGTTGGACAGAATTGTCCGGGTGAGGTAACCATATCTACAGGAAACAGAAATTTTGCAGGAAAACAAGGTAAAGGAGAAGTTTATCTT
Source organism: Marinilabiliales bacterium (assembly GCA_002869425.1). Classification (GTDB taxonomy): domain Bacteria; phylum Bacteroidota; class Bacteroidia; order Bacteroidales; family BM523; genus BM523. The sequence continues at coordinate 2,067 of PKSZ01000134.1, read as the reverse complement.
GCATCACCTGTAGTCGTTGCTTCTTCCGCTGTAGCTGGATATATTTCAAACGAATATGATATTCCTTCAACTCCTGCTGAATTTGAGAAAAAAGCTTACCTGAAAGCAATGGATGTTGTGAAAAAAGATGACTCAGGAGACAAACCTACCATCGTTGAAGGTCGTGTATGGTATATCCAACAAGACAATATCGATACAGATATGATTTTCCATAACAGGTATCTTGCCATTACAGATATCAACGAAATGGGACAGTATACTTTTGATAATTTAAAAGGGTACGAAGATTTTGCAAAGAAAGCAACCCCCGGTGATATTGTAATTACGCATAAGAACTTTGGTGCTGGAAGTTCCCGTCAGCAAGCAGTAGATTGTTTTAAGGCTTTAGGCGTTCAGTGTATCGTTGCTGAGTCTTTTGGTGCTATTTACGAAAGAAATGCAATCAATGCAGCAATGCCAATAATGACTTATGATTCCATCAAGGCACTGGGATTAAATGATGGTGATACGGTTTCTGTAAATTTCAAAACAGGAGAACTCATCAATAAAACAAATGGTAAATCAGTAATGGGGAATGCATTTTCTGAAGTGCAACTCAAAATATATCAAAAGGGAGGCTTGTTATAAAGCTTTTTTATAGAACAGGGGCCGTTTCGCAAAAGGAGACGGCCTTTTTTTATCCCCCTGCTTTTTTGGTATTGGTATAGCCTTCAGCTTGTAAAATATTCAGAATTTTATCCCGAAAATCTCCCTGAATGATGATTTCACCATCCTTAGCTGATCCTCCTGCTCCACATTTAGTTTTCAGTAATTTGGCCAGATCTTTTAGGTCTTCTTCTGTTCCTGTAAAACCACTGATAAGACTTACCGTTTTGCCTTTTCTTTGTTTTCGATCAAGAAATATCTTTAACTTTTGTTGCTGTGGAGGAAGCGTTTCTTCCACTTTATCTTCCTCTTTTTCGTATTGAAAATCAGGGTTTGTAGAGTATACTACATTTAATCTGCTTTTCCAGTCGTTATCTTTCCCCATTTATATCTCCATTAGTAATTTATTTGCTTCAGAATTTTTAAGAATATCGTTAAATTTCACTAAGGATTCACTGATAATTCTTTTTTGTTCGCTAATTTTTATTTTGATGCTATCAATTCCATTGTTATCCAGTGCTTCAATAATATCCTGAATCGTAATTTTATGAATGTCTTTGGCTGGTTGGAAAGCACTTTCTTTTTCACTTTCTGTGCGCGTTTCCGAAATAATACCTGCCTCATGCAGTTCAAAAAGGATGGTTCTAACAATTCGAATAGGAATTTCAAGTTCTTTGGATATCTCTGCTGTGGTTAGCGCATGTTTTCCTTTGGCGAAATTTTGTACCAGTAGGTGAGACGTTATCAAACTGAGTAATCTCTTATATGCAGGACTTATGTTTTGAGAATCTGCTTCAAATTCATAGTGATGAACATTTTGTTTGGCGAATGAAATTTCTGCTCCAAAAAGTATAATTAACCAGCTTATTCTTAGCCAAATAAGCAAAAGGGGTAAGGCCGCAAAACTACCATATATGGCATTGTAGTTGGATAAGACCACCTGGAAGTTTATATATCCCCACTGGAGAATCTGCAATAGTGTTCCTGCAATGACTCCGGCAAGCAGTCCAGAACCAAATTTAACTTTTGTATTGGGCATCATCAGATAAATAACTGTAAGCAATGTCCATATCAGAAGGTAGGGTACAAATTTTACAAGAACCAGCAAGGCCGGACCAAAATATTCCATTATTTCACCATTTTCCGCCGCATGTGCAATGTATGATGTAATAAACACATTCAAACTACTGGAAATGATAATAAATACTGGTGATATCAGCATTATAGATAAATAATCACTGAATTTCCTGAGTATAGATCTTGGCCTTTTGATGTTCCAAACGTCATTGAAAGAAGCTTCAATGTTACCCAATACCTTCATTACCGACCAAAAAAGTATCACAATACCAATGCCGGCAATCATACCCCCTTTGGTATTTTCAAGCATATTGTGTGCAAATGTCATGATTTGGTTTAATACTT
>PKSZ01000234.1 GCA_002869425.1 Marinilabiliales bacterium | reverse complement strand
ATGCCATGTTTGAGCTTCCGTCCACAGATACAAAAGAAATTGAAGTTACACAGGATTATGCCGAAGAAAAGCTGGAAAAAGCTAAAATTCAAAAATTAAAAGTTGTTTAACTTTTTCTAGTGTAAGTCATATAGGAAAAAGGATATTTACACTTGTCACCTGCCTGATAATCTTCCTGCTCTATTAAATCCCATTCACCAAAATTAATTTTAGGAAAAAATGCATCTGCATCAAAATTCTGATGAACACGGGTAAGGTACAATTTGTTGGCATGCGCCATAAATTGTTTATATACCATGGCTCCACCAATGATAAAGTTCTCATCTGTTGCATGAGCTGCATCAATCGCTTCTTCAATACTATAAACCGTTACACAATCTTCAAATTTCTCCTCCTTATTATCAGTAATCACAACATTTATTCTGTTGGGAAGAGGCCTTTTGGGCAAACTCAAATATGTATTTCTACCCATAATAACCATATGATTACTCGTAATTCTTTTAAATCTTTTTAAGTCATCAGAAATATGCCAGAGCAACTGGTTGTCTTTTCCGATTTCAAAATCCTGACCAATAGCCACTATGATTGAAATATTCTTCATGATAAATTTACTAAACTGATATATCTCCTTTAATATGTGGGTGATACTGATAATTTTCAAGCGTAAAATCTTCAAACCTGAAATCAAAAACATTCTTTACAGCCGGATTTATTTTCATTTCTGGAAATGGATAAGGCTCTCTGCTAATTTGCAGTTTACATTGATCGATATGATTCAGGTAGATATGCGCATCTCCAAGGGTATGCACAAACTCGTATGCCTCCAATCCAACAACTTGTGCGATCATTTTTGTGAGTAGAGCATAACTTGCAATATTAAAAGGAACACCCAAAAAAATATCTGCACTACGTTGATAAAGCTGACAGGATAATTTCCCTTCTGCGACATAAAACTGAAATAGGATATGACAAGGAGGCAATGCCATTTTATCAAGCTCTCCCACATTCCAGGCACTAACAATATGACGACGCGATTCCGGGTTTTCCTTTAAGCTACTTATCAACTCCGAGATCTGATCAATATGCTTTCCATTAGAAGCTGGCCAGCTTCTCCATTGATAACCATATATATGTCCAAGATCACCATTTTCATCAGCCCACTCATCCCAAATGGATACTTTATGATCATTAAGATACTTGATATTTGTATCTCCGTTTAAGAACCAGAGCAATTCGTGAATAATTGATCTGTGGTGTAGTTTCTTAGTTGTTACAATAGGAAATCCATCCTGAAGGTTAAACCGCATTTGGTGACCAAATACGCTAATTGTTCCCGTTCCTGTTCTGTCTCCTATCTTCACTCCTTCTTTTAGAACTCTATCAATAAGTGCCTGATACTGTTTCATGGCCTGGGGATTTATCTGTTTTCTTTAACAATCTATTTCCAAACAAAACTCCTGTATGCAAAATTGTAAATTTATTAATTCAAACTGCTATTACAGGATGTAAAGAAATAAGCTTCACCCCAAAGGTAGCAAACAATCTGTTTGCTTAATACAACTTTTTCTGCACAGCTATGTTAACAACTNTAACAACTCATAGACATTCGTTATTACAAGGGTTAAATAACCTTTCTTTATTTATTGTTTGTTCACAGATTGTGTTTTCAGGATGCTCCAATTTAGTAAAAACTAATTGTTCATAAAAAAGCCGCTACTTAAAAAAGTAGCAGCTTTAAAAGAAAACTAAATCTGACTTTATTTGGATGCTGTATCATGTAAAATCTGTGCTACTTCAACCAACTTAATAAATTCAGCACGATAACCGCTTCTATCTTCTCCTTTTGAGGATCTTGCCAAGTCCAGAACCTGATTGTAACTTGCATTGGCTTTAAATTCAGAATCACGAAGTAATAAACCAAATTCAGCTACAGCAGCAGAAAACTGAAAATTACTGGTCATTCCTCTTGTTTTCACGTCCTTTTCAGAAACTTTCTCTTCAATCAATTTGCTCACATCACCATCGGGTTCTTTATAGCGAAGCTTTAGCGTCATCAGGTCATTACTGGCCTTAACTGTACTTGTTTGGTATATCAAATCATCAGAATCTCCTACTTTTTCCTCTGAATCAGCAGGAATAATTTCGTACAAAGCAGTAACAGTATGCCCGGCACCAATTTCACCTGCATCTTTAGTATCGTCATTAAAATCTTCCTTTTTAAGCATCCTGTTCTCATAACCAATTAACCTGTAAGCTTTAACTTTGGCTGGATTGAATTCAATCTGGATTTTCACATCTTTGGCAATGGTAAATAAAGTACCCCATATCTCTTCACCTAAAGTTTTTTTAGCCTCCAAAATATTATCTATATATGCATAATTACCATTACCTGCATTGGAAATTTTTTCCATTTTGGAATCTTTATAATTACCCATTCCAAACCCTAAAACAGTAAGAAATATACCATCATCTCTCTTGTTTTCAATTAAACGAACCATTTCTGCATCACTACTGGCACCGATATTAAAATCACCATCTGTTGCAAGAATTACCCTATTGTTGCCATCCTTGATAAAACTTTGCTTTGCAATTTTATATGCAAGCTTAATACCTTCTCCACCAGCAGTTGAACCTCCTGCACTAAGCTTATCCAGAGCAGAAACAATTTTCGTTTTGTCTGCACCTGATGTACTTTCCAAAACACAACCCGCAGCACCTGCATAAACCACTATAGCAACCCTGTCTTCCGGACGAAGTTTATCAACCAATATTTTGAAAGCAGACTTCAACAAAGGCAGTTTATTTGGTGCATTCATTGAACCAGAAACATCCAGCAAAAAAACCAAATTGGTTGCCGGAACCTCTTCCTGCTCCAACTCTTTTCCCTGCAATCCCACATGTAGCAGCTGATGATTCGTATTCCAGGGACAAGATGCCATTTCCATATTCACAGAAAAGGGAATATCTCCTTTTGGCGCTGAATAATCATAGTCAAAATAATTGATCATTTCCTCAATTCTGGCAACATCTTTATGTGGCATCTGGTTACTGTTCAAAAATCTACGAATATTTGAATATGCAGCTCTGTCTACATCAACTGAAAAAGTTGATAGCGGATTAGATAAGGCAGCTAAAAACCCGGTTTCATTAATTTCATCATACTCTTCCGTATTATGAACAGGTTGATTCCAGCTATTATCATAAGACTGGTTGTTCATATAAAAACCTGTTGCTGGAGCAGCACATTTTACTTTTGTACCACCCATAGCTCGCGACTCTTTTTTTCTGTCGCAACTTACAGACATACACTCTTCAAGTTCAATTTCATCTACTAATTCCTCCAGAACAATTTTCTCAGGCTGAAGTTTAATTTCTATGAGTGTGCGATTTGTTGTTGTAACAATAATTTCCAGGGATTTGTAATCCTGATAACCATTGGCCACTACTTTTAAAGAGTATCTTCCAACAGGAATAGAAGTAAATGTAAATTCTCCCATTACATCTGAAGATGTTTTTGCTACAAGTTTTGAGTTTTTAATTAGTTGAATCTGTGCAAATTCAATTACATCCTGTGTTTTTGAATCAATTACTCGTCCTTTAATGCTCCCTGTATTTGCGATGGCAGAGATTGAAAAAGACATTACTAAAATCAGAATTAAGGCTTTTGTTTTCATAACTGTATCTTTTTATTGTTTTTTACTGTTTTCAAAAATTAGATACAGCAGAAATGTTATTCCATAAAAATAAATTGAAAAAAGACAATGTAAAACCTAAAGCAACTGATTAACAATCGACTACATCGATATTTTTTGTTTGTTTATCTTGGCTGGCAATCCGGAAATTCTTTTATTGAGTGGTAAATACTCGTCGCTCAGGGGCATTCCTTTCAGAAAGTGATTCAAAAATGAAACAATCAGCTCATTGGTTTGCTGCAGCTCAACCAAAGGGTTGTCTGATGTTATATACTTTTTACGCTTCTTCTCTCCAATGTTGGGCAACACAGAAAAATCGGAGAAACTAAAATGCTGTGTATTCTTAAGAATCGAAGAATAATATGCTTTTGTATTATTCCTGTAAAAAATATCGTACCAACCGTTTTGCTCTGCTCCAATAAATAAAAATGGCGTTTTAACTCCTTTGTTAAAGACATCTCCAAATTGCCAACCATCCATATTGATACCTATCTTGATAGACTCTTCTTCGGCGCAAAGCTGTCCTGTTACAGATCCTCCAAATGAATGACCCAGTGCTGCCACTTGATCTGCATCCATATGTCCACTTAGAACACCCCAATCACATTTCTCATTACCAGCCCTTAGCATGGACAGAATAAACCTTGTATCATCAGTCCAGATTTTCTGACTTCTTTTAATAAATTCTGAGTTTTGATCTGCATCCGCTAATAAAGCTTCATAACTTTCATCACTATCAATATACTTTATTGCCTTTTTAAATTTCTTAAATTCATGATTAAAACGTATCAAATTCGGGAAATTGCGAATCTTTGTAGATCTACCGTCAGGGAATTCTACAATAACCGACTCATATGGATGTACAATTGCAAGGACTATATATCCCTGGCTTGCAATATTTTCAAGAATAGAATGATAGAATTCAGACAAACCAATTCCATATCCATGAGAAAAAAGCACAACAGGATATTGTTTTTGCTCCGCCACTGCTGCATCAACCAAAGAATTGGTTTTATAATGTTTTAACCTTTTGAAATACCTACGTGTTGCCAATAAAAAATTGTAATTTCTTTTCAATGTAGCTGTATGATAATCCGGAATGTAATCAGAATATTTACTCTCTGCATCTTTCGAAGCCGGATACCATGCTTTTACATAAATATTTCTACAATCATCCCTTTTGAGTGTAAATATCTCATTCCTGCTGCTATCTGTAAAATAAAAATCACAAGTACCCACTCTTTCATTTCCTGTAGGCTCAGGCAGGAATTTTTCGAGATACTGAGCCCCTGCTAGTGAAACAAAAAACAGAAGCAAATATGTTTGAAAGTAAATTTTCATATTTCAAAAACAAATATGAAAAATATTCTAATAATATTACAATTCAAAAATAATCTCTCCAGCACATTTCTTTTTCCTTCCATCCAAAATCCATTCCATAACAAAAGCTTAGTAATCTCCACAACAACATGATTTATTGTTGGATGCATTTGTTAGTTCATTCTAACTTTAAAAAAAAAGAATTATGGATATTAAAGAAATTGTATTTAAAACGCTTAAAGAATCTTTAGAGCCTTTGAAATCTGGTGAAATATCAGAAAAGACCGGAGTGGACAAAAAAGAAGTTGATAAAGCCATAAAAGATTTAAAAAAGGAAGAGAAAATATCATCTCCAAAAAGGTGTTATTATTCTGCTACATAAAATCAACTTGCAATACTGTTAAACAAAAACAAATTGCAGCAATAAGCGTTCATACAATTCTTCTGTCAACACAGAACAGAGAATATTATTGCTTTAAGTTATCGCCCAAATAAACTCCAACTCTCAGTCCCAGGGTACTGGATGTCATTTTATGTAAATTCAGTTCTTCTGATTCGTAGTTTTCAAAAGTTCTATACCTATAGTACCCAGACGCGTAAAAGTATTTGCCGATATTGGCTTTGATCTCCGGATGGGCTTCAAAACCGTTGCGCATACCTGTTCTAATCCATCCGGACCTCAGACTTACAATCATAAAATCATTAACATAATACAGACCCAATCCTAGTGTATTATAAGCAATATTTCGCCAGGTAGTAGACCTATACAAATCCCAACCTCCTACTGAGTCTTCAAGATTATAAACTCCAACGGCACTAATATTCCAATGCAGACCTACAAGAAAGCCATTTCCTCCACCTGCCAGATCTATAGAAATAGCTGACCAGTCGACACCCGTTCCTGACACCCCTGTACCCGGAGCATTTGTCTCTATTTCTTTTAATTTCCCCCTGTTTATCCAGTGATCTTTCCCTTGCAAAGAGCTAGTTAATAAGCCAACTGATGCAGGTAAAACAGCATAATCTATATCAAACAACATATCTTCAGAAACCGAAGTATAATGCAGGTCCATCATATGAAACATAAATTTATCATTATACTCGTACCTTGGTCCCAATGCCACTACAGTCATATCATTGGTTGCAATATTGGAGTATGCATTGTTCAGCTTGCTGCTTGTAAATTGCCATCCTATACTAAAACCATTTTCTCCAAACTGAGCATAAGAATTAATGGCCATAATAAAGATTGCTACAAAAAGAACTACCTGTTTCATATATCTGAATATTTGGAACTTAAACATCAAAACTATTGCAAATTTATAAAATAAGTGAATATCAAAACGCAGTATAGAACTGAATTTAACAATTAGCTGTAATATGGATAAATCAACAATGAACTTATGCTAAACAAAAGCTAAAAAATCACTATTTTGCAACTACTGTTAATCGCCCACGAATTAGAAACAATACATTGATTCAAACTTCTTCAATAAAACACAATAGCTTCAAGATTTGCAAGGTATCACTGTTTAATTATATCCCTACATTGATATTTGTTTTCCTCTTTCAAGTTGTTGAAATACCTGCACAAGAGGATAGTATTTCAAAGAAGAACTCTATAGTTGCATGCTATACTGAAGATCCAAGCTTCCAGGCAAAGCTTATAGATAAAACGATGGGAATGCTATCCATGAATAAAAAGATGGAAAAAAATGTCAGGAACAATTCCTATCCAAAAGAAGCAAATAAAATCCCCAAATCAATCGTTAAAAAATTCGATGTAAAAGTACTCCATCAATCGGGAAGGAAAGTCTGGATAATACAAAATAAAAAGGGAAAAGCCCGATCAACCATATTATACCTTCATGGGGGAGCATACTACGCGAACATAAATTCACAACATTGGTTGCTCATTGAACAGCTAATTATTACAAGCAATGCAAAAATAATTGTTCCAGATTATCCTTTGGCTCCTGAAAATAACTGCCTGGATATATCGATTTATGCATGAAGTCTATAAAAACATTGTACTACCAGAATCGAGCAGTAAAATCATTTTTATTGGAGACTCTGCCGGAGGTGGTTTGGCTTTGGGCTTTGCTCTGGATATAAAAAATGAAAAAATAAAGCAGCCAGACGAAATCATTCTTTTTTCACCCTGGCTGGATGTTTCAATGAGTAATCCGGAAATTAATCAACTGGACATAAAGGACAACATTTTAAGTATTACAGGATTGCAAGAAGCCGGAATGGAATACACCAAACAGCTTCATGAAAAAGATAGTAGAGCCAGTCCAATATATGGAGATTTTAAAGGTTTGGCTAGAATTTCCATATTTGTAGGAACCAAGGATCTGTTACTGGCTGATGCCCGAAAATTAAAGGATTTATTAAAAGAACAAGAGCATCTTTTTTACTATTTTGAGTATAAAAATATGTTCCACGACTGGATTATCATTACCAGCTTGAAAGAATCGAAAGATGCACTTGAGAAAGTGAAAATGATAATGGACAGTAGTAAAAATGATTTGTAGGTTATTAAACCAAAAAAACCTCCAGCTTTCACTGAAGGTCTTAGTACGGGGAATATTGAATTTTCTAACCAGTTTGTAACTGATTTAATGAAGATTAAAGAGTTTTATATCTTTGTTAAACAAACTGATAATTATGATGGATTTTAATCAACTTATACAAAACATACAGAATATTAGCGATGCACTTTTCAAAAGCGCATCAAAATCGGTTAATATTCATTTGAGTTTACGAAATCTTTATGTAGGATATTATATTGTCGAGTTTGAACAAAATGGTAGCGACCGTGCAAAATATGGTGAAAAATTGCTTGAGGAAATTTCAAAAGAAATCAATATAAAGGATTTGACGGCATCAGAGCTTTCGAGATGTCGCCAGCTATATTCAGTTTATCAGTCAATTCTTGGGACAGTGTCCCAAAAATTCCTATCTGATTTTTCTCCAAAGAT
>PKSZ01000236.1 GCA_002869425.1 Marinilabiliales bacterium | reverse complement strand
GAAGTTCAGAATATTTTACCCATCTCGGTACCAATAGCCAGCCAATTGCTACATGCATCAGGCATAGGCTATGCGCTTAATTACAAAAAGGAGGATGGTATTGTTTATGCTTTTGTGGGCGATGGAGGAACATCCGAAGGTGATTTTCATGAAGCACTAAATTTTGCAGCTGTATGGAATGCCCCTGTAATCTTTATTGTGCAAAATAATCAATTTGCCATCTCAGTACCTTACAACATGCAAACCCGATCTCAAAGCATAGCGGTTAAATCTGTTGCTTATGGGATGGAAGGAATACAAGTAGATGGAAACGATTTTTTTGCAATGTATACAGCGCTAAATCAAGCAAAAGATCATATTAGCAAAGGCCAGGGACCGGTACTCATTGAAGCTGTCACATACAGGAAAGGCGCACACACAACATCTGACGATCCAACTAAATACAGAACAAAAGAAGAAGAGGAAGAATGGGATAAAAAAGATCCTATTGAAAGATTAAGAACATTTCTCATTGACAAAAAATTGTGGACACAAGAGCAGGAAGATGAAATTATCAATGAATACAAAAAAGAAATTGACAGGCAGTTTATTGAAGCTGAAAATTATCCGGAATACAAAGTAAATGATGTTTTTGATTTCCTCTATGCTGAAATGCCGGATGATCTGAAAACACAAAAAATGGAATATGAAAAATTCCTCAAATGGAAGGAGGTAAGAAAATGAAAATAATGAATATTGTAAATGCGATTAATAACGCGATCGATATAAAACTATCTGAAGATAAAGATGTTATTGTTTATGGTGAAGATGTAGGTGTTGAAGGTGGTGTTTTTAGAGTAACTGAAGGCCTGCAAAAAAAACATGGTGCAGATCGGGTTTTCGATTCTCCTTTGGCAGAATCTGCCATTGCAGGTACAGCTGTGGGAATGGCGACTGCAGGATTAAGACCTGTAATTGAAATGCAATTCTCTGGATTTTCACTACCTGCATTGAATCAAATTATTTCACATGCTGCAAGGATGAGAAACAGAAGCAGGGGAAAATTTATGACTCCAATCGTAATCCGTATGCCTTATGGAGGAGGAATCAACGCACTGGAACACCATTCAGAAAGTCTTGAGGCACTATATGGACACATTCCTGGACTAAAAGTAGTCATCCCCTCAACTCCACATGATGCTAAAGGACTAATGATTTCTTCCATCGAATCTGATGACACCATCATTTTCATGGAACCCAAAAGAATATACAGAGCAATAAAGCAGGAAGTTAGTGAAGATAAATTCTCTTTACCCATTGGCAAAGCAAAAGTTGTATCGCAGGGAAAGGATATAACCATTGTAGCCTATGGCGCATTAATCAGGGAAGCTCAAAAAGCTATGGTTATGGCTTCCAAAGCCGGAATTAATGCAGAATTGATCGATCTTAGAACAATTTATCCAATAGACAAAGAAACCATCATTAAATCTGTAAAAAAGACAGGTCGACTAATGATTGTTCACGAAGCAGTTAAAAGCTTTGGCGTAGGCGCAGAGCTAATGGCAATAGCAAATGAAGAAGCATTTCTTCACCTAGAAGCTCCGCCAAAAAGAGTTACCGGATTTGATACAATTGTCCCCCTGCCAAAAGGAGAACATCATTTTATGATCAGTCCTGAAAGAATTTTTTACGAAATGGAAAGAACAGTAAAATTTTAAGTCATGAGATATATATTTAAATTTCCAGATATAGGAGAAGGTATCGATGAAGGAACCATAGCTGAATGGTATATTGAAAAAGGCCAGACAGTACAGGTTGGAGATGCTCTATGTAAGATGGAGACAGACAAAGTAGTTACAGATATTCCTTCACCCAAAAACGGTACAATTTCAGCCAGATATGGTAAAATTGGTGAAACCATTAACGTTGGCGATCCGCTTGTAGAAATAGAAATCGAAGGAACTGAAGCTGACGCAGGAAATGAACAACAAACAGAGGCAGTTGAAGAAGAAGGCGCAGGTGTTGTTGGAACACTTGAAATAGCAGGAAACAATGCTTTTCTACCTGCCAGCGATGAAGGATTTGACGAAAAAGAAGAGGAAGATAAAAAGCCGAAAAAAAAGGCACTTGCTACTCCGGTTGCCAGAGCTATGGCAAAAGAACTGGGCGTAGATATCAGCAAGGTAACAGGAACAGGGCCTGCTAACAGGGTGATGAAAGAAGATATTCAGAACCATTTTAATCAATCTGGCAAATCTAAAACTCCTTCTAACAGTAATATTTCTGGTGAAAATGAGGTTGAAATCGAACCCCTTAGTCAATTAAGAAAATCAATTGCCCGAAATATGGTTCAATCGAAGCAAAATGCGGCACATATGTCTGTTTTTGATGAGATAGAAATTGAAGAATTGATTAGAATACGAACCAAATATAAAGAGCGCTTTGCTGAACAAAATGTAAAGTTAAGCTATCTACCTTTTGTGCTTAAAGCAACTGCAATGGCATTGCGAAAGTTCAAAGCCCTGAATTCGGAGATGGATCTTGAGAACAACCAGATGATTTATAAAAAATACTACAATATTGGTATAGCTGTAGACACTCCTGATGGATTGGTTGTTCCTGTAATTCGCAATGTGGATAAAAAGACCATTTTTGAGCTTGCTTCTGAGATTAATGAAATGGCCCACAAAGCAAGGAACAAGGAAATTTCACTTGACGACATGAAAGATGGCACATTTACAATTACAAGCTTTGGCTCAATTGGAGGAATGTTTGCCGTTCCTGTTATCAATTATCCTCAGGCAGGAATTCTGGGAATTGGCAGAATTGTGCAAAAGCCGGTTGTGAAAAACAACCAGATTGTTCCCGGCAATGTTTTACCTTTATCCATGTCTGTGGATCACAGAATTGTGGATGGTGGTGAAGTAACGCGATTTCTGAACCAGATAATGGAATATTTAAGCGACCCGGTTTCTTTAATAATAGACTAAAATAAATAACTATGAAATACGATGTTATTATAATAGGATCAGGTCCTGCAGGCTATATTGCAGCTGTAAGGGCAGGTCAAATAGGATTAAAAACCGCAATTATTGAAAAGAAAGATATTGGAGGTATGTGCCTAAACTGGGGCTGCGTGCCTATAAAATCACTAATTGAAAGTGCTAAATTTTACAATAAAATTAAAAAAGCGCATGATTTTGGAATCAAGGGTATTGATCCGAAAGTATTGGAATTTGATTGGCTGGAATCACAAAAAAGAGCTTCCGGCATAGTAAAAAAATTAACCAAGGGGATTGAAAAACTTTTAAAGAAAAACAAAGTTGCAATCATCAAAGGAGAAGCAAAAATAACGAGTAAAAACTCGGTTACAGTAAACAATAGAAATCTTGAAGCTGATAAAATCATCATTGCTACGGGATCAAAACCAGCGCCATTGAAGCATCAATTCAATAAGAAATTCATTATTGAGCTGGAAGAACTGAATAAATTAAAGGAAATACCCAAAAAGCTAGCTGTATATGGACACGGACCGGTAGCTATTGAAATAGCACAACTATTCAGACTTATCGACAAAGATGTTACGCTATTTTACGAAGCAGACGATCTTGTTCCTGGTTTGGATAAATTTCTTACGTCTTATATTATTTCCTCAATGGAAAAACAAGGGATACAGGTTATCAAAACAAATTCAATTAAACCCGGTACAAAAAACAACAGCATTGATGTCAATAAAAAAACATTCAAATTCGACAAACTGATAAACTGCAGTTGGAGAAATGCTGTAATTCCGGATTCAAAAAAAGAAATAAAAACAGAAAAAGGTTTTATAAAAACCAATTTATTCCTGCAAACCAACATTCCATCAATCTACGCAATTGGTGATGTTAACGGAGAAAGTTTTCTTGCCCATTCAGCATCAGCACAAGGATTTTTCGCCATTAATCATAGCGAAGGAATAAAAGGTGAAATCCAATTGCACAACTATCCAATGAATATTTATTCAAATCCTGAAGTTGCGCAGATAGGAAAAACAGAACAACAATTGAAAGATCTTGAAATTGACTATATGGTAACAAGCTACCCGCTGTCTTTAAATAGTAAAGCTCTTGCTGAAGGAAACGAAGAAGGCTTTATCAGAATACTTTCAGAAAAAAAACTGGGCGAGGTACTTGGTGTTCAAATTGTGTCTCATAATGCCACGGATATGATTGCAGAAGCAACAGCCTTTATGTCGGTTGAAGCAACCGTTTATGATGTGGCAAAAACAGTACATGCCCATCCAACCATTTCTGAAGTTTTCATGGAAGCAGGCCACGATGCCATCGGTCAGGCACTGCATAAATAATTCTTTTCATAGTTTGATTTGGGTTATTAACTATGAAACGAGGCTGTCTCTAATAAAAACGAGACAGCCTCTATTTTCTAAATTATTGTAACTTTACATCAATGACAACAGTTCATAAATACAACCTCCCCGATTTTGATATTTTCAATAATGATCAGGCAAACAAAAATTATTCATTCTGGATTCCTGATAAAAAATATTTGATACTAGGCCAAAGCAATAAGCCTGAGGATTCTTTGTTTGAAGAAAAAGTTAATGAAGATAATCTTACTGTTTACAAAAGGCCAAGCGGAGGTGAAGCAGTTATATTAACAAAAAACACATTGGTTATTTCTATTGTCTTCACAGCTGAAAACTTTGAAAACCCTGGTAAATATTTCTCAATAGCCAATGGATTTATCATGAATGCGCTTCGCAAGCTTGGCATTTCTAACATCGGTCAAAAAGGTATCTCAGATATTACAATTGGAAATAAGAAAATACTGGGTTCCAGCATTTACAGAAGAAAAGATAAAATATTCTATCACGCTGTCCTCAATGTATCAGAATCTATCTCTCAAATTGCATATTACCTGAAACATCCAAAAAAAGAACCGGACTACAGAAAAGGTAGAAATCATCAAGAATTTGTTACTTCCATTCGTGCTGAAGGTTTCACTTTTGAGATTCATGAAATCATTTCTGCAATAGAAAATGAAATCATATCAAATAATCATAACTAATATTATTAAGCCAAATAATTTAGAAATATTCCAAATTAGATTATCGCAATTCAATACTTCATTCTTTTAAATTACCTAAAATTGAAAATAAGGATTTTAGCGATACTGCATTCCTTAATTTAAACTGAAACTAAATAACCAAGCTGTTTTAAAACCTGATATAAAGCACAGTTTTTTTTTAAAAACATATATACATTTGCCCTCGATGATGAAAGAATGAGGGCTTATGCAAGACCAGCAACTTATTGAACA
Source organism: Marinilabiliales bacterium (assembly GCA_002869425.1). Lineage (GTDB taxonomy): Bacteria > Bacteroidota > Bacteroidia > Bacteroidales > BM523 > BM523. The sequence continues at coordinate 1,108 of PKSZ01000236.1, read as the reverse complement.
TCAAGGAATTATTCAAGACATTAACAATGAATCGTATATTGTTAGTATTCTTGCACAATCTGCATGTGCCTCCTGCAAAGTAAAAGGAGCATGCTCAGTCTCGGAAACTCAGGAAAAGCTTATTGAAGTACCAATTACTAAGGACAACTACTCCATTGGTGAGATGGTAAAGGTCGTACTCAAACAATCATTGGGATTCAAAGCACTGTTTCTGGGATACATACTTCCTTTTCTCATCATTATGTTCATACTCATTGTTCTCAGCATTTTAGATTTTAACGAAGCAATTGTTGGAATATCTGCAATTGTAAGCCTGATTCCATATTACATATTGTTGTACAAATTAAAAGACAGGATTAAAAAACAGTTTTCTTTTTCATTGCGAAAAATGATTTAAATCAATTAATATGAGCTACACATTAATTTATACGGTTATTATGCTTAGTGCGCTTGGAGTTATCCTCGCACTGATATTATTTGTGGTAGCACAAAAATTCAAAGTGATAGAGGATCCAAGAATTGATGAAGTTGACGAAGCTTTACCCGGTGCCAATTGCGGAGGCTGCGGTTATCCAGGTTGTAGAGGGTTTGCTGAAGCATGTGTAAAAGCAGACAGTCTGGATGATTTATTTTGCCCGGTAGGAGGAAATGATTGCATGGCGAATGTTGCCAAAGTACTGGGAATGGAAGCTGCAGCAAAAGAACCTATGGTGGCTGTAGTAAAATGTTCAGGCAGCCCTGAATTCAGACAAAAAACTACAGTTTATGAAGGGGCACAGTCGTGTAAGATTTCCAGTGCTTTGTATAGTGGAGATACAGGTTGCCCAAATGGTTGTCTTGGTCTTGGCGACTGTGTAAGTGTATGTAATTTCGATGCCATTTATATTGATGAAAAAACAAACCTACCTGTTGTTTCAGAAGAAAAATGTACAGCTTGCGGCGCTTGTGTTACAGCATGTCCAAAAGATATTATTGAACTCAGAAACGTCGGTAAAAAAGAACGTAGAATATTTGTTGCTTGCGTAAACGAAGAAAAGGGTGCTCCTGCCAAAAAGAACTGCGAAGTTGCTTGTATTGGATGTTCTAAATGCTTCAAAGTTTGTCCATT
>PKSZ01000568.1 GCA_002869425.1 Marinilabiliales bacterium | reverse complement strand
TCAAGTACCTCTTTACCATTGTTCGCACTTTCAACCACATGACCTAAATCTGAACAAAATTTCTGAATGATACGCTGGTTTATATAATGATCTTCTGCCAATAGTATTTTTAAATTAGTAGAGATTTTTCCTTTCTGTTGCTGATTTTTTTCGAAAGAATAATCATTTTCTTTACCAAGTTCTTCTATGGGTATCGTAAAATAAAATGTTGTTCCATGCCCCTCTTTGCTGGTAAGCCAAATCTTTCCTTTTAATTTTTCTACAAGCCTTTTACAAATAGCCAACCCCAGACCTGTACCACCATATTTGCGGGTAGTAGATTCCTCTGCTTGAGTAAATGTATCAAATATATGCTCTTTTTTATCCTCTGGTATTCCAATTCCTGTGTCAGAAACTGAAAAAAGCAAAGTATGAGTTTTCTTACTCTTTCTACGAGGGTGTCGACTATATAGTTCAACAACTATCTCAATCTTCCCTTGTTTTGTAAACTTTATGGAATTTCCAATTAAATTATACAATATCTGCCGTATTCTAAAAACATCTCCTCTCAATTTCTTCGGAACATCTGTATCAAGCTTATAGTTAATTTGAATATCGTTTGTTTTTAAAGTACTTCTATAAAGCTCTACTGCTTGTTTAAGTAAATTTTCAATACTAAAATCAACCTCCTCAAGAACAAGCATATCTGCCTCTATTTTGGTTAAATCCAGAATGTCATTTATAATTCTCAACAAATGATCAGCAGAATCTTTTACCATTATTAAATTATCAGATTGTTCTCTGGATAAATCCGTTTTCATAGTAAGTTCAGTCATGCCTATAATTCCATTCATTGGAGTTCTGATTTCATGACTCATATTAGCTAAAAACTGGCTTTTCGCTTTATTGGCTCTTTCCGCCTCCTCTTTGGCTTGTGTTAAATCATTTTCAGCTATCTTCCTGGCCACAGCATTTGAAACAATTTGAGCAATTATCCTAAATTCATTCAGTTGCTGGTCTTTCCATGAATTTACCTTTTCAGCACTATCAAAGCAAACATATCCCAACAATACATTATTGGCCATCATTGGAATGTGAATAAAGGATTGGACCTTCATTTTTTCCAATACATCCCTCAATGACAGATTTTCTTCTGTTAATTGTAAATTCTCTGTATTTAAAGCAATTATATCTTTACTTCTAAGCCTGTTAAAAACCTTACAATACTCACTAAAAGAAATACTGCTAATATGGTTTGATACAGCATCAATTGACTCTTCATTGTATTCGTATGTCAAATCCATTTTCTTTCGATCCTTGCCTAGCTGCAAAACAAAACACCTGTCAATATTTGTATACTTTGTAATAAACTCGAGTGCTCTATTAATCTCAATATCAATATTTTCTATATCGATATTTATCAATTCTGATGAAATTTTCAATATAAACTCATTAAATTCCAAGCGCTTCTTAAGCTCAAACTCACTCTGTTTAAGACTATTTTCCATCAATTTACGCTCTGTAATATCACGCATTACTCCTGTTGTGCCAATCAGATCATCAGAATCATTCAATATTGGTGTTTTAAAAATCTCAAGCCATATTTGTTCACCATCTATTTCAATATACTCCTCAACAAATCTCTTTTTCTTATCAGATAATACATTTTGATACTGGATATTAAGTTTTTCTATTAAAGATTCTGGGATAATCTCTGAATCTCTTTTACCAAGAATTAAATTCTGATTCAAGCCTATAAACTTTTCAAAAGCCTCATTAACTGCAAGGTACAACCCATTTTTATCTTTCAACCAAGCCATATAGGGTAAATTGTTCAGTATAGCATTCAATTGCCGCTTACTTCTGACCAATGCTTTTTCCGTCTTCTTTATTTTTGAAATATCAACAAAAACCAACAAAATACAACGCTCTGAATCTATATATATTTCTTCGGCTGAAAACAGAACTGTAAGTGATTGGTTTTCGTGGGTATACAATTGTATCTCAGAGTTATTGTTACTCGAGTCCATTAAATTGCTACAGGAATCTGAAATTTCTGAAAGACAATCCAGTTTTTTATCAATTATTTCATGCTTATCATAACCCAGCGTATTGAGAAAAGCTGAATTTACATCAAGAACAATTCCTTCTTCCTTCTGTACAATAGCCATCATAGCTGTATTCAACTCAAATGCCCGATGAAACTTTTCTTCCGATAATTGTAATATTTCCCGGTCTTTCATTTGCTTGGAAACATCTCTTGCTATTGCGATATATGCTGGTTTATCGTACCAAAAACCATTAACGCATCGGATTTCAGAAGCAATTATTTTTTCGCTCTTACTATACAAGGGAAGTGAGAACAAAATCATACTTTTCTGTTGAAGTTCTGCATATATATCGCAAGACCTTTTATCAAATTCCGGGGGATGCAAAAAACAAATATTCTTCTGAGACAATTCAGATATGTTATAACCCAATCTATCACGTAAAAACTTATTCGCGTACAATATATATCCCTCTTTATCAAATATATAAATAAACTCCTCAACTGTATCAAATAGGAGTCTAAAGTTCTTTTCTGTTTCCAAAAGGGTATTGGTTACCAAGCGAAATCGTTCGGTATTCTCAGTAAAATCCTTTTTAAGAATTTTATTTTCTTTTTCGAGCTCTTGTATTCTCCTATATAATGCTTCCTTTTCTTCCATTAATATTTCTCAGGTTTCTTTCAGAAATTCGAAGTGCATCATAAAAATAAAACAATTTTATTCATTTATTCAAATTGATATAAGCAAAAAAGGCTGTCTTGAAAGACAGCCCCTGAATATCTTATAAATTAAACTTAGTCACCTAAAGTTGCAACCATAACAGCTTTGATGGTGTGAATTCTGTTTTCAGCTTCATCAAAAACAATAGATGCATCTGACTCAAAAACATCTTCAGTTACTTCCATACCATCCAAACCAAACTTTTTGAATACATCTTCGCCAATTTCCGTTTTTCTGTTGTGGAAAGCAGGAAGACAATGCATAAATTTAACTTTTGGATTTCCAGTTAATTCCATGGCTCTTTTGTTAATCTGATAATCTTTAAGCAAGTTAATTCTTTCCTTCCAAACTTCTTCCGGCTCACCCATTGAAACCCAGACATCAGTATATAAGAAGTCACAATCTTTAACACCTTCTTCCAGATTGTCTGTTACAATAATCTTAGCTCCAGTGCTTTTTGCAATTTCCTTTGCTTCTTTCACCAACTCATCGGAAGGCTGAACGCTCTTAGGAGCAACCGATCTAAACTCCATTCCCATCTTTGCAGCACCTATGAGCAATGAATTTCCCATATTGTTTCTTGCATCACCCAAATAAGCAAATTTAACCTGATGAAGAGGCTTATCTGAATGCTCCATCATGGTTAGAAAATCTGCAAGAACCTGTGTTGGATGGTATTCATTTGTTAACCCATTCCATACAGGTACTCCGGAGAATTCTGCTAATGCTTCAACTTTTTCCTGTCCAAAACCTCTGTATTCAATACCATCATACATTCTACCAAGAACTCTGGCTGTGTCTTCAATGGATTCTTTCTTTCCCATTTGTGATCCTGATGGGCCCAAATATGTAACATGAGCACCCTGATCATACGCAGCTACCTCAAATGCACATCTTGTTCTTGTTGATGCTTTTTCAAAAATTAAAGCGATATTCTTGCCTGTAAGCGTAGGTCTTTCAATACCTGCATATTTTGCTTTTTTTAAATCTGCTGATAAATCAAGCAAAAATTTTATCTCTTTTGGTGTGAAATCAATAAGTTTCAAAAAACTTCTGTTTCTTAAATTATAAGCCATAATTCCTCCTTAATTTGTTTATATGTTATTTACTTAAAATAATTCTGGTTCCTGCATTTTCTTTTCCCAGTTGGGATGCTTCAGTTATTATTGCAGTTTTTCCTCCGGCTTTAATAAACTCACGAGCAGCCCTTATTTTAGGAGCCATACTTCCTTCGCCAAATTGTCCATCAGCAAGATACTGCTTTGCTTCAACAACAGACATTGTGTCCAATGACTTTTCTTCAGGTGTATTAAAGTTTACACAAACCTTAGGAACATCTGTCAAAATATACAATTCATCAGCACCAATTTGCTGAGCCAATAATGAACTCGCCAGATCTTTATCAATAACAGCATCAATTCCCTGCAATTTCTCCGGTTCTACATAAAAAACAGGTATTCCACCACCACCAACAGCAATAACAATTTGTCCGTTACGGGCAAGAGTTTCAATTGATTTTCTATTACCTATCCTGTTCGGCTTTGGTTATGCAACTACTTTTCTCCATCCTCCTCTTCTTACATCTTCCTTATATACGGCTTCTGGATTCTCCTTCTTCTGTTGTTCAAGCTCCTCTGCACTGTAATAAGGTCCAATGGGTTTAGTTGGCTTTGAAAATGCAGGATCATTTTTATCAACCAATACTTGTGTTACCAACGTAATGATATCCTTCTGCATTCCTCTTTTTTCCAAAACATTCCTTAATTGTTGTTCAATCATGTAACCAATAAATCCCTGTGAATACGCTCCACAAATATCCAAAGGCATTTCAGGAATACTATACATTTTTGAACCTGCACTATTTTGAAGTAGTATGTTACCAACCTGTGGTCCATTACCATGCGTTATTACAAGATTGTAATCCTTCTTTATAAGTTCGAGTAAATTGCTACAAGTACTATATACATTTTCTTCCTGTTCGTCTATTGTCCCTTTCTGACCAGCTCTTAGTAAAGCATTTCCTCCAAGAGCAACTACAGCTAATTTTTTCATGTCAACTCATTTTAATGTTTCCCACAAAACTAAAAATATTTTTCAATTTACATTACATATTAAGAAACATCTTTTCATTTATAAATCACTGATATAATGACAGATAAGAAACATCGATTCATTTTAGTAATCATCCCATCTAAACTCCCACCTACATTCGACTCAAGGACATCTCTCAGATCATGATTGATAATTTTTAAATTTAATAAAAACGAGTATTGAGTTTTTAAATCAAATATATTTTTTATTTTTGTCCATATAACATGTACCGAGAAACGGTTTTTCAGAACAATATGAAAAACAAACTGTATTTATTTCTTATTTTAGTTTTACTCTTTAGCTCATGCGGAGAAAACGGAATTTTTAGTGACAAAATATCTGAAGGAGTTGTTGAGTATGAAATAACTTATCTGGAGGATGAAAAGGATAATCCTCTGATTAGTTTATTGCCAACTTCTATGTCATTTAAATTCAAAGACAATAATTCTGTTCAAAAAATTGAAGGATGGATGGGAATTTTTAGTATGGCAGGTATTCATAATGTAAAAGATGGAACAAATTCTGCCCTATTAAAAATAATGAATGAAAAATATTGTTATCAATCAGGTTTTGATGGTGAACCATTTGGTTTTGACAGAATGCCTGACATGAAAATTGAACTGGTAGATGAGACAAAAGAAATTGCTGGTTTTCAATGCAAGAAAGCGCAAATTTCATTTGAGAATCCAAAAATTGAAGGTTTCGAGGTTTATTATTTTGAAAAAGTTGACTTAAAGGATCCCAACCCAAATAACCCATTTAAAAAAATCCCTGGTGTAGTAATGGAATACAGAATGTCCTTCCAGAAAATCCCAATGGCACTTAAAGCGGTTAAAGTAGAAGAAGTTCCAGTTAGTGATGAAGAATTTGATATTCCTGATGGATACGAAATGGTATCCAGAGATAAAATTCAGGAAGTGATAAGTAACCTTATGTAATATTAATCAATTAAACTATTTTTTATGAAATCTATTCTTACTATATCCCTTTCATTGTTGATTGCTTTTTCTGCGCTGGCAGGCAAAGACAAAGACAAAGGTTTTGTAGGTTATGTAAAATATGAAATCAAAACAGAAGGCTATTTAGATGCTCAGGAAAAAGCACAACAACCTACAGAAATGACCATCTCCTTTAGTGGTCCCAAAGCCCGTACAGAAATTGTAACTCCTATGCAATCACAAGTATTAATCACAAATTCTGAAGAAAAAGAAATGATTATTCTTTTGGATATCATGGGTAATAAAGTTGCGCTAACAACTGGCAAAGAAGATTTTGAAAAATCAAAAGAAGAAATGCCAAAAACTGAAGTTAATATAACTGATGAAACAAAAGAAATTGCAGGTTATACATGCAAAAAAGCAGAAGTAATAACGGATGGAAATACATCAGTTTATTGGTTTACGGAAGATTTAAAAGTAGATGATCCAAACTGGTATACAAATTATAGTGAAATCAAAGGTGTTTTGCTTGAATATAAAATTGTTACAGAAAATTTTACGCAATCATACAAAGCTGTTGAAGTGAAAAAAAAGAAAAGAAAAGACTACCTTTTTGAAGTTCCTGTTGGTTATAAGAAAATGACAGCAGAAGAATTTCAG
>PKSZ01000354.1 GCA_002869425.1 Marinilabiliales bacterium | reverse complement strand
GTGCTATTGATAATTATAGCAATTGTTGGAAAGAAAAAAGGCTGGTTTGGAGCTGGCTTTGTATACAAAGTAACCGTTGAAAAACCAGAATACAGAAAAATTACAGAAACAATTACTGCAAATGGGAAAATTCAACCGGAAACAGAAGTAAAAATCAGTTCTGATGTTTCAGGAGAAATTGTAGAATTAAACGTTCAGGAAGGACAACAAGTAAAAGAAGGAAAAGTACTTTTAAAAATTGATCCGGACATTTACCTTTCTTCCATTGACAGGATGGAAGCTTCATTGAATTCATCCAAAGCAAACCTTGCCAATTCAAAAGCCAGATTAGCACAAATAGAAGCACAATTTACAAGCACAAAACTCACCTACGAACGAAATCAAAAACTTTGGCAAGAAAAAGCAATTTCAGATGCTGACTTTGAAGCTTCAAAAGCAGCCTTTGAAATGGGAGAAGCTGAAGTAAAAGCATCACAGGAATCTGTAAATGCTGCAGAATTTACAGTTCGTAGTGCTGAAGCCTCTTTACGGGAAGCAAAAGAGAATCTTGCAAAAACAACGATTTATGCACCTGTAAATGGCACAGTATCTATGCTAAATGTAGAAAAAGGTGAAAGGGTTGTCGGTACTATCCAAATGGCAGGTACAGAAATGCTTAGAATTGCCAACCTTAATGAAATGGAAGTTAAGGTTGAGGTTAATGAAAACGATATTGTCAGAGTTAGCCTGGGAGATACAGCCATTGTTGAAGTGGATGCTTATCTTGGAGATAAATTCAAGGGGGTTGTTACAGAAATAGCCAATTCTGCAAATAATTCAGTTGCTCTTTCAGCCGATCAGGTGACCAGCTTTGATGTAAAAGTTCGTATTTTAAGCGAATCCTATAAACATTTGATTGGGCAGGATTCAATAAATAAATATCCTTTCAGGCCAGGAATGTCTGCTACAGTTGACATTCAGACACACACGGTTAACGATGCATTATCGGTTCCAATCCAGGCAGTTACAACAAGAGCTGTAAGTGATACACTTTCCAAATTTTCAGCCCATAATGAAAATAATGAGATGGATAAAACAATGACTCAAAGCTCTGATAAGGAAGATGAAGAAGTCCTGGAAGTTGTATTTGTTCATAAAAATGGAAAGGTTCAGATAAAAGAAGTAACAACAGGAATTCAGGATAATAATTACATTCGTATAATATCAGGGATTGATACTAATGACGAAGTTGTTACAGCTCCATACAGTGCTATAAGCAAGAGATTACGAAACAGCATGAAAGTGGAAGTAACAGACAAAGACAAATTATTTGGTCAGACTGAAGAATAATGGCAAAAATTCTTTGCATAGAAACTGCAACTTCTGTTAGTTCTGTTGGTGTATCTATTGATGGTCAGATAAATTCTATCGCCGAAACCAACAGTGATTTCTCACACTCTGAAAAGTTATCAATATTTATCCAAACGGTACTTAAAAAAACAAAAATTACTGCAAATGAAATTGATGCTGTTGCTGTAAGCAATGGTCCGGGCTCTTATACAGGACTGCGAATAGGCGTCTCTACAGCAAAAGGGATCTGCTTTGCACTAGGTATTCCCATTATTGCAATCGATACATTATTGGCACTTTCTAATTCATTTTGCCTTCAAAACAAAATCGACAAAAATGATTTATTATGTCCCATGATTGATGCAAGAAGAATGGAAGTATATGCTGCCATTCATAATAATAACCTAACAATTATTGAAAATACAACCGCGAAAATCATTGACAATAAAAGCTATTCTGAAATACTCGAAAAAAATGTCGTTCACTTTTTTGGAAATGGTTCAGACAAATGCCAAACAGAGATTACAAACAAAAACGCAATATTTCATTCGGGAATAAATTCCAGTTCAAAGGGACTTGCAAAGCTTGCAGAAGAAAAATATCAAAAGCAGGAATTTGCAGATCTTGCATATATGGAACCTTTTTACTTAAAGCCTTTTGTTGCTATTCCAAGTAAAAAACAATTATTCAAAAGCTAATACCGCTTACTTCAAATGAATCTTGAATACCACTAGTTCCGGCCTGTTACCTGTGCGGACAGTTGGCCCCCAGGTGCCAAATCCTGATGAAGTATAAAAATAAGTACCTCCATTCTTCAGCAAACCATAGTGATTTTTATATACCAGGTTGGTTATATATCCCAAAGGCCACAATTGCCCTTTATGCGTATGGCCAGACAACATTAAATCAATATTTTCTTTTTCTGCCAGATCGTAATCAACAGGTTGATGATCCAGTAAAATCAATGGCAATTCCGGATTCCTATTTTGCAATATTTTTTCAAGAGATTTTCTTTCAGATCCCACAAATCGAGGCTTATCCTTATCTTCTCTACCCGCAATCTGAATTACATTATTAATAACAAAAATGGAATCCCGTATATACTGTACACCATGTTTTGAAAAATAATTGATGCTAACCTCTGCTTTACCAATAAACTCATGATTGCCTGTAATCGCATAAACGCCCATTGGTGCTTTAATTTCAGCCAAACAATCTCCCATATTATTCTTTACGACTGGAACCGGATTGTGATCCACTAAATCCCCCGCAAACAACACAATATCAGGATTTTGCTCATTAATCATCCTGACAAGCTTTTGAGCATGTTTCCCACCAAGTAAAACCCCCAGATGAACATCCGTAGCAAGAACAAGGGTTAAAGAATCTCGCTGTGATTTATTCTTCTCAATCTCCAGATCAAAATGTCGAACAACCGGATTCCGTGCGTTGAAAAAACCCATCAAAGTTATAAGCAAAGAAACTATTAACCCAGATAGCGCAAGATATTTACCCAAAAATATTCCATGTATCAGTGATTCTGGAAATACATGAAAATAATATTGTATCAACCTGAAGACATCAACCAGAACAACAAAAAGAAAAATATAAAGGAAAAATGCCAGCCACAGTGATCCAACCTGACTAATCATTTTTGCCAATAAACCCGGATTTCCTCTTTCTAATACTTGTCCAAGAATAAACATAAGAGAAAATCCCCAATACATCCAGGTAAAGACTCTCTGAAAACCAGTATCCGCTAATGCTTTCGCACCTCGGCTATAAACATACCATGAGGCAGAAAAGAATACCAGCAAGACAACAGAAAAAAACACAATCATAAGCAACTGTTTAATCTGGTTTTTTCGATATAATGAATTTGATTCCAATTTATACAATATTATAATCAACCAACTGCTGGAAGCTATCTTCCATCGTTTCATCCAAAGAACGAAATGTAATGCCCAGCTCATTGCGTATTTTGGAATTATCTGCTTTCCATTCCACGTTTACATTGTTTTTTATCATCTTTCGTGAAAATGCTTTATTGGTCATAGGTCCGACAAGCATAACAAGCCATTTTGGAAGTGTTTTTTTGGGAATCGGATACTCTTTTCCATACTTCTCCTGTAAAGACAATGCCATCTCAACAATATTTGTATTGTGTGCTGAAGTTAAATATCGGCCCTTAGCCTCTGGATTGAATCCTGCCTCATAATGAGCATCTGCTACATCACGAACATCAACCAAGCCAATCCCCATTTTAGGAGCTCCTGCCTTAAATGAGCCATCACCCATTTGTTTCAAAATTGAAAAGCTTTCTGAAGTTGTTGCCTTAGGATTCAAAGAAGGACCCAAAACCAAACTGGGATTTATGGTTATCAAATCCCACCGGGACTGCTGAGACTGCACTTCCCATGCTTTTTTTTCTGCCATGGTTTTCGAAAAAGAATAAGGTTGATAATCCAACGAAGCCGTTGTATTCCACACCTCTTCCGTCAACACCCCATTGGGCGCATTTCTGCAATCAGATGCATCAGTATAAATTGCAGCACAACTGCTGGTTACAACCACTCTTTTCACGGATGTTATAACATTTGCTGAATCCAATACATTCTCAGTTCCCAATACAGCAGGATCTACCAGATCTTTCTGCGGATCTTTAACGCTTAACACAAAGGGTGATGCTGTATGATAAACCAATTCGCACTCATGCATAGCTTCTGCATAAGAACCCTTTACAAGCAAATCTGTTTTGAAAAATTTAATTTTCCCGGCACTATTCTGAGCCAATTTATTCAGGTGATCAATCTTTTTTGGATTTTCAGGATCTCTTACTGCTGCATGTACAAGATGTCCTTTCTCCAGTAACTTCTTCACCAACCAACCTGCAACATAACCCGTTGCACCTGTAACCAAAACTGGTTTCTCTTTATTTATTTCTGTCATTATTCTAAAGTTTATATCAACGATAACAAGTCATTGAATTAAACATGAATTAAACATTTTTTTACCAAACAATCTCTATTGCTAGGTGATTTTTCAGAAATATCTTATGTAAATCGTTCTCTATATAATCAAATAACAAAAACCAAGTGTTATAAAATACACATTCAAGACACCCGTTTAATTGATAATTACATCAATTACCTTAAATTTGTATGAATAAAAACAATTATTATGGCATCGACATCAGATTTTAGAAATGGCCTTTGTATTGAATTCAACAATGATCTGTATACAATTGTTCAGTTTCAACACGTTAAACCAGGCAAAGGACCTGCTTTTGTAAGAACTAAATTAAAGAATGTAACCACAGGCAAGGTTATTGACAACACATTTACAGCCGGACATAAAATAACCATTGCAAGAGTGGAAAGAAGACCGCATCAATTTCTTTATAAGGATGATGTTGGGTATCATTTCATGCACACAGAAACATACGAGCAATTATCCGTTGAAGAAAGCATGATTGAACAGCCCTTGTTACTAAAAGAAAGCATGATTGCTGAGATTGTTGTTCACGCAGATAACGAAGCAATTTTAAGCGTTGAACTTCCTGCATTTGTTGAGATGGAAGTTACATATACTGAGCCGGGCATTAAAGGAGATACTTCTTCAGGAAGCGCATCAAAACCAGCAACAATTGAAACAGGATTAACTGTCTATGTTCCGCTATTTATAAATCAAGGAGACGTTATTAAAGTGGACACCAGAGATGGTTCCTATTCTGAAAGGGTGAAAAAATAATATGAAATTTCAAAAACCTTATCTGCTAAAAGAAATTGCAGAAATTATAAACGCTGAATTTGAGGGGAATGCAGAATTTCCTGTAACGGGAATTAATGAAATTCATAAAGTAACAGAGGGAGATATTACTTTTGTAGATCATCCAAAATATTATAAGAAAGCTCTTACATCAAAAGCTTCTGTGGTTATTATCAATCAAAAATCAGAAGCGCCTGATGGCAAACACCTAATTTTTTCTGATGATCCTTTCAGAGATTATAATTACCTTGTTAAAAGGCATGTAAATGTTTCTAAACAAGATCAACAAATTGATCCAAGTGCTTTAATTGGTAACAATACAGTAATTCAACCTGGAAGTTTTGTTGGCAAAAATGTTACAATTGGTGAAGATTGTTTTATACATTCCAATGTAAGTATTTACGATAATACAATTATTGGAGACCATGTGGTTATCCATTCCAATACGGTTATCGGAGCAGATGCTTTTTACTTCAAAAGAAGACCCGATTTTTATGAAAAGATGATTTCCTGTGGAAAAGTTATCATTGAAAATCATGTGGAAATCGGCGCTAATTGTTGTATAGACAAAGGCGTTTCCGGCGATACAATTATTGGTGAAGGAACAAAAATGGACAATTTGATACAAATTGGACATGATACTGTTATTGGTAAAAATTGTTTGTTCGCAGCACAAGTTGGAATTGCAGGTACAGTTAAAATTGAAGACAATGTAATACTATGGGGGCAAGTTGGCGTTAACAAAGATCTTGTAATTGGAGAAGGTGCAGTAGTATATGCTCAGTCTGGTGTGGCAGGAACTATTGAAGGAGGAAAATCTTATTTTGGCTCACCGGCAATTGATGCACGAGAAAAAATGAATCAAATCAGACACATGCATAAGATTCCAGAATTATTCAACAAAAAAACTTCATGATATGGCTTCAGGTAAAGCATCTTTAAGAAGATTAAAACTTTCAAACTTTAAGTTAAATGCTTTATTGGATATTACCCAATCTATCAATGAAAATCTTCATACTGAAGAACTGCTTTCAAAGTTCCTAAGACTCCTTCGCAAAGATTTAAATATTGGAAATGTTGTTGTATACAGCTACAACGGAACAAAATGGGAATGTATTCTTGCATCAGGTTTTCATACACGAATTCATGAAATTATTGATGTGGAAAAACACCTGATGAAATATACAGATATCACCAATCTAACAACAAGTGGAAATACACTTTTAAGCTTTTTTGATGTTATCATTCCTGTTTTTCATAAAGACAAAGCACTTGCTTACGTTCTTATTGGAGACATAGATGAAGAAAGAGAAGGAATCAGCCCTACAATTAAACACCT
>PKSZ01000657.1 GCA_002869425.1 Marinilabiliales bacterium | reverse complement strand
TTAGTAGTCTTTGTTGATTAAAAGTACTTATTAATCAGCATTTTGTAAACAAAGTATTAGCAAGTGTGGCGTTTGGATGAATAAGTGTATTTTGCTATTTATCCTTTGTCTTTCAAGAGAGACTATTTAAAACAAAAATCGCCAGGTAAAATGCCTGTTTCAAAGCTGTCGACCAAATTTCCACCTCCGGAATAGCGCAATACAGTTCCTGCCTGAAGTCTGTCTTTGGCATCCGAAACATAGATTTCTGAAGAGGATGGATCAATTTTTAAAGCATAGAAGTATTTGTCTCCCTGTTGAATGAGTGGAGCAGAAGGAATTGTATATTCCTCGATGCCCATTTTATAGATGCCGGCATTTTGTATATCTGTACTGCCCCAGTTACCAAGGATAAAATATAAGCTGTCTTTTGTGCCATTGGTACAGAGATCTGTTGGAGAATATTCCAGCTGATCAAATTTTAATTCAATAAGAAGCTCGTGACTTTCAGCGTCAATACAACTTAAGGAGGCTGTATCCTGTCCGTAAGAACTTCCCTCAAAACCACCGTCAGAAAGCACCCATAGTCTGTTGTATTTGTCAACAACCATGCTGTTAGGCTGTTTGGAAACAACAATTGAATCGGTCAGCTGATCAGAAATAGCATCAATAACCAGTATTTTATTGTCGTACGACCAACAGGAGACAAAAACCTCATTATCAATCAGAACCATTTGTTCGGTGCTGTGCTGGTAATATTCACTGTGGCTGTTCACATCAATTTCGTGCATTTTGTTTAAGCCTACCGGATCTATTACACTGATAGCTTTTGCATATAAGTCTGTAATGTATGCTTTGGATGGATTAATGACACTCAGATATCTTGGAGAAGTTAATCCCGTAATTTTACCTTTGTAACTGTAATCGTTGATGTTTATTACATAAATTTTCCCTGAGTTGCCAATTGTAATGTATCCGGTGCTGTCAGATATTGTCATTGATTGAGCTACATCTCCAAGGGGAAGATTGTTTACTGCAAAAAAAACATTATTATATACAGTTTTTGTTTGAATGTCATAATATGATAGGGAAGCATTGCTATACATGAAATTACCTTCGTTCACAATAAAAACACCCTTTTGAGAATCCGCAATATCCAGAGGATTGTTTTCAATAACTGAGTCGTCCATGCAAGAAGTCATCAGCAGCATAATGATAAAGAAGTGTATGATATTTTTTCTTAAAATGAACATGTTAATGATAGCTGATAATTTCTTCCTGGCATTGGCCTTCCAAGAACAGATCTGTATTCTTCGTTAAATATATTGTTGATTCGTAAAAGTAAAGACAGTTGTATATTTTTTAATATGAGATTTTTGCTGAGGTTTAGATTGTTCATGAAGTATGGATATAACCAATCTCTTTTGGATATTTCATTGGATGAAGTTGTGTACCTTTCACTATATGAATTGTGTAGCCAGCTGAAGGAGTAACCTTTGTATTGCATGTTTCCTTTCAGGCTAAGAGAATGTACAGGAGTATAAGGTAATTGTTTTCCATAGGCTTCCTTACCCCATGTTTCAGGGTTTCCATAATTCAGTGATTTAGTGTAAGCATAAGCTCCACGAACAATGAATTTTACTTTGCCCAGTTCCAGACCAGCATCTGCCCAGCATTCCATTCCATAGGTTTTAACTTTGTCGATATTGACAGCTTGCCAGTATCCCTGTACGGATGGTAACCATTGAATCCAATTGTTTATGTCGGCATAAAAACCAGAGATCGATAGATCAAAGTTTTTTTCATTGGGAGATAACATCAAAACGTTCATTTCAGCTGATCTTGAGGCTTCGGGTAAAAGATCAGGATTGCCACCGGGCTGCCAGTAAAGATCATTCAAGTCAGGAAATCTATTGTTTGATGATATATTGGCTTGCAGAATGATTCCCAGTGTGTCGTCCAGATCATATGACAAGGCAAGAGAAGGATTAAATGCCTGACTTTGTTCAGGAATCCATGACTCTTTAAACGTTAGTGAGGATTTTAGCTTTTTCGTGAAATCATATTTATACTTCAGGATGGCATCCAGTATATTCCTCTTTACATCATATCCCTGTTTTGTTATGGTGTCTATTGTGGAAACTGTGCTGAATGCGTTCTGTACAATGGATTGAATCGTTCCTTTTTTCATTTTACAGGAATATTCCAATTTACTCACATTGGTAAGATAATTACTGTTGGCATATACTATAGGCTCATAACCATAGCCTGTGATAAAATTTTTCAGATAATATGTATGGTCACTATACGCCGCAGTATTAGAGAAGAGTAACGTTGAGGATTGAAAATATTTCTTCACCTCAACCATTCCTCTATGTGAATTTTCAAGTTCTCTGCTGATGTTGGAATAGTCATTTCCTTCAAAAGTATTTAGCCGTGGTATGCTTCTGAAGCTGGATTGATACCAGTATTTTCCATTTATGGTGATACCTTTCCTGGTTTTAAAGTAAAGCTCTTCCACCAGTCCATATTGCTCATAATCGGCATATCTGTTTTCCTGTGTAGGATAGATTAATTCTCCAGAAACAGGATCAATATCAGCGATGTTTTTATTGGTAAAAGTGAAATTGTTTTTTCCATGGTTGTAATATAACCTAGTTTTGCTTTGTAATGTTTTATTTCCCAGGTTAATCTGGCCATATTCCTGAAAGTTATTATAGCTGCCAACACTTTGAGATAGTTTTCCTCCTATTGTATTTTGCCAGTCTGGTTTAGTTTCCAGTAAAATACTTCCTCCCAAAGCTCCCTGGCTGTATTCAATGGATGAGGAACCGTACATAATGTCAATATTATCTATAATTGAAACAGGGATTTGTGATAAATCAGTTTGTCCCATGAGTGGCGATCGTATGCTGATTCCATTCCATTGTACATCTGTATGAGAAGGGCTGGTTCCTCTTAACGATATGGTAGATATAGCTGCTTTTCCCTGATTTTTGATAAAGATTCCTGTATTCTCACTAATTAAAGACGATAAATCATGGTTGGCTTGCTCTGCTATAACAGAACTATCAATGCTAATGGTTTTGTACCCTGTATTGTTGTTGATCCTTGAAGCTCTGATTTCAACTGCTTTTAGGAAAGTGACTTTACCACTGTCAGGAACATAGTATAATTGAGCATTAGATATATATACAAATAAAATGAATCCTATGGTCAGAAATAATTTCATTAATATACAATCAACTTGATGGTTTGTAAATATTTATGATCTGTAATCTTTACTGTATAAAAACCTGGGCGAAGAGATTCTGTATTGACTGTATTTTCTGAATAACTTACAAATTGTTTTATTCCGTTCATGTTGTAAATCTCAACATTGGCATTTTTGGATATGTTCTTGATATAGAGAGGGTTTCCTTTTTTTACAGGATTCGGATAAATACCCATATTTGCAATATTTATTGACGCAATTCCTGCTGTTTCTGTATTGAGGATGGCCACAGCATCAAGATCAAAACCTCCTGAATTAAAAGGAGTAGGGAAGGGGTCATTGATCATTCTTCCCTGTGAATCCCTACTTCCATATTCAGTTTGGATACTTCCTACCACGTCAATAATTTTAATATGCGTGATGGAATCAATGTTTAGTCCGGTTATGCCTTTCAGTTCTTCAAGATAAAAAGGGGTACCATAAAACATTCGGTATTTCCCGGCGAGGTTATGTATTTCTTCAGGATTAAGAAAGCCAAAGGACTCAACTTGTGTGTTTGTATCGGATAAAGATGCAGAAGGAAATCTGAAGTAATTAACACCATCACTGCTCACTTCAACAAAAGCAAGTTCAAGAAAATTATCGCTGAAGCTGTTCTCAAAAATTGCAAAGTCAAAGGATGGTCCGTTGTGTATAGGAGTCGAGAAATATAATGATGCAATTCCTCCATCACCCAGACTTACAGCATAATTATCGGCATATCCTGTTGCATGATCATCGGCTCCGTAGCTGGCTCTGTTTGATCCTTCATAAACAGCATTCGTATCTGAAATATCGATGTATCCTCTGCTTACAATACAGCTGTCTGCCCAGCCAGAGATTGCAGAAGAATCTCTATGAATGGCAATTGAACCATTATCCCCGGGTGCAGGTGCATACTGAGCCTGAGATGCTACAGCACAGATGAATAGTAAAATGAACAGTTTCAATCTCATTATTCAACAATTAGCTTTGCATATTTCGTAATGTGATCGGACCAGCATGTTACCAGGTAAATTCCAGCAGGTAAATTTGTTATATTTAATGGGCTACCTTTTTTATACATGTTTTGTGATAAAACCAATCTTCCCTGCGTTGAATAAATATCAATTCTATCAGCATCGCAATCAATATATGTGATAGAATTTGCAGGATTCGGATATATTGAAAACTGGTCATTTATGAATCTTTTTGCATTGGTTCCCGCTTCGATCCTGTAATCAATAGCCATTGCTTCCGGTGATATGCCTAAGGGGAAAGAGGTAATAGAATCACCTGTGTCTGAATAAACAAAGCCAGTTCCATATGAAAAATAATCAGTTGTACAGAAATAGTATTTTTCATTGATATAGTCGTAAGCAACAGATGCAATGGTTCCTGCTGGAGAAATAATTGAAGAGTCAGCTACACTTTTATTGGTAATATCAATTGTTCCAATGGAATTGTTTAAAATGCAATGTAGATAATCTCCATTTAAAGAAAAACCATTCCATAAAAATCCATTGCCTACTATAACATCAAGAATGGTTTGGGTAGTATCCATTGTTTCTGCATCTATTGTATTTAAACATCCATAGCTGGCTCCGTAGTACTGTGAATTGAGTGAATAGATTGTATTATTATAATTGAAAATCTGGCGCATTCCACGGCCTAAAGTGTCCAGACTGATCTCTCTTACGAAGCTTTCATTGCTCAGATCGATAACGGCCAGTTTGCCTTCTGTTGCAGCCCATCCTCCGGGAACAGAAATATAGGCAGAATCCTGAATAAAAGTTATACCAAAAGATTCGTCTGATATTTCGGGTACTTCGAATGCGGTAGTAAAATCTGATTTATTCAGAACGGTTGCGTATATATTATCTGTTGTTCCAAACTGTTTGGTTACAACCAGCAAATCGTTCCAGATTGCCAGCTGGTTGATACCGGGGATGCTTGTTGAATTTAATCTTTCGTAGGTATCCAGATCGTAGGAAATCAGGCTGTCACCTGCTGACACATACGCAATACCATCGTAAATATGCACATTAAAGACAGATTGCGTATATATTGTGTCAAATACATTCGCAGTGTAAGTATCAGGATCAATAGCAACAATTGTACTATAATCGGAGTAAGGTTCTGAGCCTTCCCACATTCCTCCGTTAACAACAATAATTTGATTTGTTTTTAGAATAGCCTGTGCATGCAATTTAGCGATTGAGAATAACGCCATCATGCTGATTGCAAGGCAAAAAACGATTTTTTTCATAATAAATTTTTAAATCGGTTAAACATTAATTTGCAATCAACATTCTGAGCCTGAAGGGAAAAAGGATATAATCGTTAGGTTTTATCCTCCAGCTTTTAACCCCGAAAGCTTAGAATATTGTTTTTACCGGTAGGTCTTCTGACTTACTCCCTTTATGAAACGCCTTCCCATCCAAAAAAGGACAGTGGCAAGGATATTCATAAAGTTAAAGAGCTTACAGCAGCGGGTACTGTCCAGGATTTACACCTGATTCCCTCTTAGTTGGTATCAACCAAAGTATAATACCAAACCGATGATTCAAATGTAAGAATTAATTTGAAAACACTGTGTCAGGAATAAACAAAAAGTAATAAATTAAATGTTAACTTGCTTTAAATAAGATACTTTTATGTGTTTGATGTGTTGTAAAGCAAAAGAAAATTTATTCAATTCCAGACAATTCTAAGGATTGTCTGGATTACTGTGATAAGGTCAATATCGTCAATATTGAAATTTTCTTTGTTTTCATGACTTCATTATTTTTAAGTTTAACATTGTTTGAATGAATTATGCTCTCTTCCAATGTCAAAATTATGGTGTGTTTCATATAGATTTTAGAGTGATTCACACAGGACAGGGAATGGGTATTTACCCTATGTAATTGGAAGGAAAATGGTGCATTTTTGCAGGTGTATTCTAGATTAATACCAAGCAAACTATCACATAGATAAGCAATAAGTTGGAAAAAACTAATCTTTCACACAACGCAATGAGAAGCGGGTATTACTGTAGTTGCTTACTGATGATTCTACAATTTCGGAATTATATGCATTCATTGTATATGCCTTGTAATCTCCTCCAGATATAGTACTGGTCCAAAAATATGTTTGTTGCCTAAAATACATATAGCCATCATAATAGAAACCAGATCCCAAAGCTGTAAAACCAGTACTATTATTTGCAGAAGCATTGGCAACCCAATGTACAT
>PKSZ01000443.1 GCA_002869425.1 Marinilabiliales bacterium | reverse complement strand
GCTTTTACTTACAAATATTCTGGCCGGTCCGGGAATGAATTCAAGGCTAAACCTATCTTTAAGAGAAAAATTTGGGCTGGTATATTCAGTTGAAGCAAATTATACTCCCTACGTAGATACGGGACTTGCAAGTATCTATTTTGGAACTGATAAAGAGAATCTTGAAAAAAGCCTGAATCTTGTCTATAAAGAATTAAAAAAGATACAGCATACAACCATGGGTACAATGCAATTGCACAGAGCTAAAAAACAAATGATTGGCCAACTTGCTGTTTCTGCTGATTCAAATGCCAACTTAATTTATACTTTGGCCAAGAGCTTTTTGCTATTCAACAAAATTGATTCCATTGACAAAATACAAAAAGATATAGAAGCAATTGATGCCAACAATATCATTGAAATTGCAAGGGAAGCATACGATACTGAAAAACTATCACTTTTGATATACAGATAACAATGGAGCATTATTCAAAGAAACTGGAATACTATATCAGTGAGCATACAGAATCTGAAAATGATGTATTAAAGGAATTATATCGCCAAACCCATTTGAAAATATACTATCCACGACAACTTTCAGGCCACTTGTAAGGTAAAAGCCTTGAAATGTTTGTACATATGATCAAACCCAAAAACATACTTGAAATAGGTACGTTTACTGGTTATTCTGCAATCTGCATGGCACTGGCATTAGAAGAAAATGCCCATATACACACTATTGAAGTTAACGACGAACTGGAGGATTTTATCCGACATTACATAAAGAAATCCGGAACAGACGAAAAGATAAAATTGCATATTGGAAGTGCCCAGAAAATTATTCCTACACTTTCAGTAGAATTTGATCTGGTTTTCATGGATGCAGAAAAAAACGAATACATTGATTATTTTGAAATAATACTTCCAAAGGTTAAGAAAGGTGGGTTCATCCTTGCTGATAATGTGTTGTGGAGCGGAAAAGTGATTCAAGAAGACATTGCATCCAACGATTATTTTACAAAAGGAATATTGAATTTTAATGAATACGTCCATAATGATAAAAGGGTACAGAATGTACTACTTCCCATTAGAGATGGAATTATGGTTCTTCGAAAGATTTAAACTTATTTTTTTATAAGACGGTATGTTCCAACCGCTTTGGAGCTTTTCTCAACTCTCAAAAGATAGATATTGGCTGAAAGTGATGATAAATCAACCTTTACTTTTGATATATTGTCAAAAGACTGCCATTCTGTTTTGGCATCCACTTCTTTACCTAAAATATCGTATATTCTAACAGTAAAGGAATTAAGTTCACCCTGATGCTGAATTTCAATATAGGCATATTCTGTGGCAGGATTTGGAAACACCTTCACATTAAATATAGATGACACTTGCTCTATATCTGTTACTATTGAATATGAAGGCTGTTGAAACCCTTGAGTTACAACTACGCCATTCTCGTATGTTTCAGTAGCAATTTCACCAAGCGTCCAGCTCAAACTCAATTCAGAATTTGAATAAAAATCACCAGCTGTTGATACTACTTCCGGGCTAACTGACTGAGCAAAAGAAGTTATTGAGAATACGAAAAATATTATAATGTATAAAAGCTTCATGAACGATATTTTTTGTAAAAGTACAAAAAGATAAACAGAATTGCAATATCAACCAAACTCGTAATATATGTTAAAACCTTGATAAATAGCCAAAATGAATTTTAGCACCATTTACCTGAACAGGATTTCCTTTTTGACTTCCCAATGCATAATTAATACTAAATACACCAACTTTTGTGCTCATATTCATCCCCACACCAAAACCAAAAGGTAGATCATTTGAATATGAATCGAATGTCTTTTTCTCATACCAAGCCTGATCAAAGAAAGCATAAATCGCTGAATTCCGATCAAATAAAAATCTCATTTCAACGCTGCTTATAGAAAAGGATGATGCATATATAGACTCCTCATCAAATCCTCTTAAACTGCCCATTCCTCCAATCCTGTGCAATTCATTCTCAAACAAATATTCATTTCCAATCCATGATGAATAATTTGAAATATGCACACTCCATCGGCTAAAAAGCGGGATATACAATGATGCATTAATTTCTGCCCGTTTCTGAATACTAACAAGTTGCACATCTTCATATAAAGATTCAGGGATTGCAGAATTCTGTTCAATTTCCTTCCTTCCTAGTCCGGCCTCAGCAAATACTTTGTAGCCTTTTGATGGGTTAATTTTATAATCTGTTTTCTCGACTGCATAACCAACTCCATATATAAAGGAATTATAATCTGCATATGATGGCAAAGCACTAATATTTTCAAATCCGCTCTCAGAAAGCAAAAATGATGTACTATAATCAACATATGCCTTTATATAATCATTGCCTCTCATATAGTAATTACCCGACACATTGGTATGAATGTTAATGTAAGTTGTATCCTTTTTGTATAAATTAAACTCCAATTGCTGACCAAACTGAGAACCGATGATATATGGAAATATGTATTGAAAGTTCATTTTTTGACTCAAAGCTTCATGCTTTTGCCATTCAAATAAAAAACTTTCAGCCTGTCCCAATGAATTCACAAGATATAATTTAACATCTCCCGTTAGCAAAAGTTTTCCTATCACCCTATTGTTTGGCAAAACGCCAAGTATTCCATTCAGTTGATTAGATTTTCTTTCATCCAGATCAAGATGAATTTTGACCAGACTATCATAAAAATACAACTCCGTTTCTTTATTCTGAGATATAAAAAGTGATTCATTAGACAATCCCCGACTGTCCTCTATCTTGGATTCATCATATTGCATTCCTTTATACAATCCATAATACCGGGATAAATATTTATCTCCAATCTTAAAATCCCGATCAAACAGTATGGTATCAATCGTAAAATGCTGATGTAAGTTTACCTTAAGTGTTGCATTTACAGTATCATCCTTATTCTCAAAATCATCAAACCAAAACTCAGCAAAAGGATATCCATGGTTTTCATAAAATCTAAGCAAACTCTCCAAATTATCAAGTAACTGTCCATAGAGCAACCATCCATTTACAGGCCAGATTCCCTGCTTGCCAAACACCTCTTCAACAACATAGCTATCAACATCTTCTACATTTAAACGACCAAGTTTAAATCTTGGTCCCTTTTCTAATGATACCCGAATTGTATCTCCTCTAAATTGCAATTCTCCATTTGCTGTCAGATAGCCTTCTTTATATAGATCGTTTAATCTTTCATTTACTTTCTTGTGAATAAGCAGTGAATCTACTTTCAATAATTTCTCAGTAGAAACCAATTCCCCACTGGAGTCAAAATACTTAAGAAAATATAGATTCTGCTGACCAAACAAAGAATTTGCCTGTATCAGGCACAGGATGATCAGTACTGTTCTACCCAGCATATAACAATAATTCACATATTCTAATCTTCGTGATTCATGAAGCCTTTGTTCTGTATGAATTCTAAGAACGATTTTGAAAATGCAATATTGTCCTTTTTTATATATCTT
This sequence comes from Marinilabiliales bacterium, assembly GCA_002869425.1. Lineage (GTDB taxonomy): Bacteria > Bacteroidota > Bacteroidia > Bacteroidales > BM523 > BM523. The sequence continues at coordinate 2,984 of PKSZ01000443.1, read as the reverse complement.
TTATCCGTAAAAATCTGAGCCAAAGTCTCTGTATTATTTTCTTTAATCAGTTCCTGCGTAAACTCAAGAGATTCCTTTTCTTTATATATATTATCGATATCCTGTTGGCTGTAATCTTTATACTTTTCAGCATGAACTACACCTTCTACTGGCAAACGATCTGTTAGCCCAGGCTTCTCATTAGGATAACCAACGACCAAAGTTGTAACAGGAACTACATGAGCTGGTAAGTCCAGTGTCTCAGATATTTTTTCAGCCATATATGTAGTTGTTCCCAGGTAACACACCCCTAAACCAAAATCTTCAGCTGCCAACGTTGCATTCTGAGCTGCCAGCAATGCATCGATACTTGCTGTATAAAATGAAAGGAAATTATCGTATCCTGGAACTGCTTTTCTTTGCTCACACCACTTATTGAATCGATTAAAGTCTGCACAGAAAGTCAAAACAACCGGAGCCTGCTTTACCATATCCTGTTTAAAGTGGCATTCCCACAATTTATTTTTTATTTCAGTATCTTTCGTTACAACAATAGAATAAACCTGCATATTACCTGTTGTGGAAGCCCGAACTGCTGCATCAAGAACCTTATTTAGAATGTTATCATTAATACTTGTATTCTTATATTTCCTTATAGATCTGTGATTTAAGATTGTTTCTAGCATAACTACTGTTTTATTAATTACATACAACAATTATAATAATTCGCTTGCATATTACACAATATTCAAATATGTTTAAAACCCTCATAATTGCATTTACATTCATTTCCTTAAGCTTAATGTTAATTTTTTGTTAATCTGTAAAAAAACGATCTATTCTTTTGCAGCATTGATGTAAAAGAAGTATTTTTGGAAGTTATAGAATAAACACGAAAGAAACTGATATGAAAAAGTTCTTAGTTATTTTTGCAGTTGTTGTTGTGATGGGTGTTGTTTTTACATCATGTAAAACGCATGAAAAATGCCCTGCTTACGGAAAGATTGAACAAAACCAGCAAGAACAGAGCGTATAGTTGTTCTATTCAACTGTACTGATTATTTAAATACTTCCTTCAATAAGTTTTATATTACTTTTCAGGATTTTTAATAATTACTACATTTGTTGCATGACTGCGCGAATTGTAGCAATTATTATTTTGGTTCATTTCTCAATTTTATCCTGGGCTCAGGGAGAAATCGAAAAGGATGATGGTATTTTCATCCAGAATGAGCGCTCTATTGGATTTAATTTAAACTCCAATGGATTTGGATCTGACTTCAGATATGGCAAACGAATTGATGGTTTTAGAAAAAGACTCATCATTGGAGGTATCAATTACATAAAACATCCAAAAGAAATAAAATCCCACAATCAGCAAAATCAAAGTCAAAGCTATGTTTTTGGAAAACTAAACCATTGCATTAACCTAAGGGCATCCATTGGTCGTCAAAAGGAAATGTTCAGCAAATTTGACAAAGGAAGTGTTGCAATACGATATTTCTATTCAGGAGGATTATCAGCCTGCATACTCAAGCCTATTTATTATGAGGTAAAAGAAAACGACCTGACTGTAAATAAAAAATTTGACCCTGCACAACATCATACAACCTGGGATATTCAAGGAAAAGCTCCCTTTTCTGAAGGAGTAAGTGAAACAACAATAACACCCGGAATTCATGCTGAAATTGGTTTTAGTTTTGAATATAGTAAAACAAGCAAAGTTATCAATGCATTGGAGTGCGGTGCCAGGGGTGATATTTTCCTAAATGAAATTCAAATTATGGCAATTGAAAACAACAACTATTACTTTGCCACACTATTTCTATCCTATAGATTTGGAAGATTATTTAGTCCAAGAATAAAAGATACGAGTAATAAATTGTATACGGAATGAGCAGAGAGAGAAAACCTGATTGGTTGAAAATAAAACTTCCCACAGGAAAAAGGTATGCCGATGTTATGGATATAGTAAAAAAGCATAATTTACATACAATCTGTCAAAGTGGAAATTGTCCTAATCTTGGTGAATGTTGGGGTGAAGGAACTGCAACATTTATGATTCTGGGTGATATATGTACTCGATCCTGCAGATTTTGTGCTGTTAAAACAGGAAAACCACTTCCTCCCGATGAGCAGGAACCAGGAAAAGTTGCAAGGAGTGTAAAACTAATGAACCTGAAGCACTGCGTTATTACTTCTGTTGATCGAGATGATCTGGAAGATGGAGGTGCAGTCCACTGGTATAACACCATTAAAAAAATCAAGGAAGTAAATCCCAATACTACGATAGAATCGCTTATCCCCGACTTTAACGGAAGCAAAAAACTTATTGAAAAAGTTGCCAAAGCTGAACCTGAAGTTATTAGTCATAATTTAGAAACAGTAGAAAGACTTTCAAAAGAAGTTCGCATAAAAGCCAGATACGACATAAGTTTGAAAGTATTGGAAATTCTTACAAACACAAACTCCAGAGCAAAAACCGGAATCATGGTTGGTCTTGGTGAATCCAATGAAGAAGTAATTAAAACACTTAAGGACATCATTTCAACTGGTTGCAAAGTAGTTACTATCGGTCAATATCTTCAACCCACAAAAAATCATTTGCCAGTTGACAGGTATGTTACACCTGCTGAATTTGAAGAGTTCAAAAAAACAGGAATGCAGCTTGGTTTTAGCATTGTAGAAAGCGCACCACTCGTAAGAAGCTCATATCATGCTGAAAAACATCTAAGCAACAAATGACTTATAATTAACACCTTAGTTGATATTAACAATAGCAGTTAAAATAATTGACTGTAATTTGTTACCTAATATTGTTAACAAATGTAGATTTGTGAGTTGCAATATATTTTTAAATTATACAAAATATTTATATCTTGTGCATTTTGTGATGCAGAGATTACTGTGAATAGATTACAAACTATAACACTATGAGAACGAAACATTTACTTATTAGCATTGTACTAGGCTTAATCATTGGAGCAAGCGCTTTTTCTTTATTT
>PKSZ01000044.1 GCA_002869425.1 Marinilabiliales bacterium | reverse complement strand
TAAAAGAATTACAACATCATGACCACACTCTACAAGTCGCTTTGCTTTTTCAAGAACAATACTGGCAATTTTCACATGCCTGTCAGCAGGTTCGTCGAATGTAGAAGCAATAACTTCGGCATTTACATTACGTGCCATATCTGTAACTTCTTCAGGACGTTCATCAATAAGTAATATCATAAGATACACATCCGGATGATTATCTGCTATTGCGTTAGCAATCTCCTGAAGCAAGATTGTTTTACCTGTTTTTGGCTGTGCAACAATTAACCCCCTTTGACCTTTACCTATTGGAGCAAATAAATCCACAACTCTTGTAGACAATGTTGACTTTGAATGCCCCACAAGATTAAATTTTTCCTCTGGGAACAAAGGAGTTAAATGATCGAATGGAACCCTGTCTCTGATTACATCCGGTGTTTTACCATTAATCTCAACAACTTTAATCAATGGAAAATACTTTTCTCCTTCTTTTGGAGGACGTATGGTTCCAAGAACAGTATCTCCTGTTTTTAGTCCAAAAAGCTTTATCTGACTTTGTGAAACATAAATATCATCAGGAGAATTTAAATAATTAAAATCTGAAGACCTTAAAAAACCATAACCATCAGGCATAATTTCAAGGACTCCTGTACTCTGTATAATACCTTCAAAATCTATTTGTCTATCCTGTCTTCTGTCTTGTTGTCTGTCATTTCTTTTGCCAGGCTGTTCATCAGTCCTTCTACCCTGCTGCTCGTCATTTCTTCTACCCTGCTGATCATCATTTCTTCTGCTTTGCTGATCATCATTCTGAGGTTTTGTGTCATGCCTTTTCGGCTTATCCTCTTTCTGCTCATTTTTTTCAGGTTGCCTATGCTTGACAAATTCTTGTTTATTTCGCTTAGGATTATCATTAGGAGAAACCTTTTCAGCAGCTACTTCCTTATGTTCAACAGGTTTATTTCTACTTTTATTAACATGAGGCTTTGAGTCCACTGGTTTCTTGGGTTCTTCCTTCACTTCGTTAACTTTTTTCGGATCTTTCTGCTCCTTTTGAACTTTTGTATCTTTTTGATCTTTAGCATCTATGGATGCTGCTTCAATATCTTTTTTGGAGCTTGGAACCTTCTGATACTCTTCAGAACTTGAAAACAAATTGTTTTCACCATTTTCTTTCCGCTTTCTGCGAATTCGTTTTCTCGGTGATTTATCTGCTTCATTTGCATCTGAAACAGTTGGTTTGGCTTTTGGAGCAACCTTTGTTGCTGCAGCTTCGATAGCTTGCTGATCCAATATTTTATATATTAAATCTTGCTTTCGTAACGCATCNTATCCTTTGCAATCTCGCGCAACTCCGGCAAGAGCTTCTTATTCAATTCAAGAATATCGTACATAACTTTATGAATTTTATTTAATCTTTAGATTTTCCCACAAATCGGAACACCACTTATTATATGCTGGAAGTAATTACTGAAATAAAAAATTGGTATTTGCAATCATATTGCACCACAATGATAAACAATAAAAAAAAACTGGCAAAAAAAAAGAATGATTTTTTAACCTGATTCATGAAATTTTATTGAAAAGACATTAATAAAAGATTTTTGTAACAATAAACTCTCACGTAACGTATATTAACTTCTGAAAGGGATTTACATATGAGGCAACTTAAAATTACAAAACAAGTAACCAATCGTGACACATTATCATTAGACAAATACCTTCACGATATAGGAAAAGAAGAGCTTATTACCGCCGATGAAGAGGTTGAACTCGCACGACAGATCAAACAAGGAAATAGCCAAGCTTTGGATAAGCTTATTAAAGCCAATTTAAGATTTGTCGTATCTGTATCGAAGCAATATCAAAATCAGGGATTAAGCTTACCCGATTTAATCAATGAGGGTAATGTTGGACTAATTAAAGCAGCTCAGAGATTTGATGAAACACGTGGTTTTAAGTTTATTTCATATGCAGTCTGGTGGATCAGGCAATCTATTCTTCAAGCTCTTGCTGAACAGGCAAGAATCGTAAGATTACCACTCAATAAAATTGGATCACTTAATAAAATCAACAAGACACTTGCGAGGCTCGAACAGGAATTTGAGCGAAATCCTTCTGCTGAAGAAATTGCTGCTGTTCTTGAGATAACACCCCAAGAAGTGAAAGAGTCCATAAAAACCGCTGGAAGGCACGTATCCATGGATGCACCTTTGAATAATGATGATGAAGGATCTTTATATGAAGTGCTTTCAAGTAAAGACAGTACTCCTCCCGACAGAGACCTACTTAACGATTCGCTAAAGAAAGAAATAGAACGCGCACTTGGAACACTTACTCCGAGAGAAGGCGATATCATAAAATTATATTTTGGTTTAAATAATTATAATGCAAGTCAGAATACATTTTATTCAAATTTATTATTCCAATCTATTATTAAGAACACA
>PKSZ01000670.1 GCA_002869425.1 Marinilabiliales bacterium | reverse complement strand
TATTGTCTTTGATCTAAGGTATATAAGTTTTCCGGCTGTTTACCGTATTATTGTGTATAGTTGTGCCCCGGTTTTCAAAGTAAACAGTTTCGCCATTTAATGCCTTCTGAAAATTCGGAAATGCAATTTCATAGGTTTCTTTTTGAAGAATTTCTTTTATGTTTTTGCCAATCATACTTGCAGGCGTGTGACCTAACATACTGGTGTAGTAATTATTCGCAAAAACATAGTTCAAATTACTATCAACCTGAGCAATAAACGCAGGGATATGGTTTGTGATTTCCTGTAACAGTTTTAAAGAATTGCTTGCAATCTCTTCGTTTTTACCGAATTCCAATTCTCGTTTTAATTGAGAATTTTCTTTTTCGAGTTCTTCAATTCTTTGCTTATACATTTGTAAATCATTCACCATTTTTTACGTTTTATTGTTTATATCGGCTAATTGCTTATAACGTCGATAATAAACAGATAATATTACATATATTCAACGTATTTTTTTGTTAAGAGGACAATAAAAAATATGTCGTAGATCAAATGTAAGATTGATTTATGTGAAATAAAAATTCAAAATAGTTGTATATAATATTTTATATTTGCTCCTTACTTAACGTATTAAAATTCATAATAGTATAAGATGTCAAATACGATTAGAATACGCAAAGGTTTAAATATTAGGTTGTTGGGCAAGGCCGAGAAGATTTATACTAAGGCAGCTATGGCTGATACCTATGCAGTTAAACCAACTGATTTTCCGGGTGTAATACCCAAAATGCTGGTGAAAGAAGGAGAATCTGTGAAAGCGGGCACAGCTTTGTTTTTTGACAAATATCAGCCAGAAGTGATGTTTGCATCACCTGTAAGTGGTACGGTTCAGGAAATAAAACGAGGAGAACGTCGCAGAATTCTTGAGGTAATCATAAAAGCAGATACGGAAATCTCTTATGAAAAATTTGAAGTAGGAGATCTCTCTTCGATGTCAGCTGAAGAAGTTAGGGAAAATTTATTAAAAAGTGGTTTATGGCCTTCAATTCGTCAGCGTCCCTATGCTGTAATTGCAAAGCCTGTAAGCAAACCAAAATCTATTTTTATTCCATGCTTTGATACTGCTCCGCTGGCAGCTGATCCTGATTTTCTCGTGAAGGATAACAAAGAAGATTTTCAAATGGGTGTTGATGCTTTAAAAAAGCTTACAGATGGTAAAATAAATCTAACGCTTAGCGAAGATTATCAGGGCGCAGATGTTTTCACCAAAGCCAAAGGAGTGGAATTTCATAGGTTTTCCGGTCCGCATCCTGCAGGTTCTGTAGGTGTGCAGATTCATCATATTGATCCTATAAATAAAGGAGAAATTGTATGGTATGTTGATCCACAGCATGTAATTTCAATTGGTAAGCTATTCAAATCTGGTCATTACGATGCATCAAGAATTGTGGCTGTTACAGGTTCGGAAGTGGAAAGGCCAAGATATTATAAAACCTTTTCAGGAGTAGATATTTCTGCATTACATGCAAATAGGGTGAAAGAAGGTAGTTTGAGATATATTTCGGGAAATGTTTTAACCGGAACACAAATAGAAAGTAATGGCTATAATGGCTATTATGATTCTCAAATTACAATAATCCCTGAAGGTGATGATTATGAATTTTTAGGTTGGGCAAGTCCCGGGTTTGGAAAATTCAGTACAAGTCGTACATTTTGGTCATGGCTTTCATCCGGGAAACGCTACAGGTTGAATGCCAATTACCATGGTGGTGAAAGGGCATTTGTTATGACTGGTGAATACGAAAAGGTATTACCGATGGACATTCTTCCTGTTCATTTGCTAAAGGCAATATTGGCTGAAGATATCGACAAAATGGAGCAGCTGGGTATTTATGAAGTGGCTGAAGAAGATATGGCGCTCTGTGAATTTGTTTGTACTTCAAAAATTGAAGTTCAATCGATTCTTCGCAAAGGAATTGATTTAATGATTAAAGAACTCGGTTAAATAATATACAATGAAAGGACTTAGAAAACTTGTAGACAATATTAAGCCTCATTTTTCGAAAGGAGGGAAGTTTGCAATGCTCCATTCTACATTTGATGCATTTGAGACATTCCTTTTTGTTCCGAATAAAACAACAAGAAGAGGTTCTCATATTCGTGATAATATGGATATGAAAAGAACCATGATTGTGGTTGTTTTGGCTACAATTCCAGCTTTACTTTTTGGAATGTGGAATACAGGCTATCAGTATTACCTGAGCATTGGTGAAACTGCCGGTTTCTGGTGTAACTTCTGGTATGGATTCTGGAAAGTGCTGCCATTAATAGTGGTATCGTATGTAGCTGGATTGGCCACGGAGTTTTTGTTTGCACAGATTCGTGGACACGAAGTGAACGAAGGCTTTTTGGTATCGGGTATGTTGATACCTTTGATTGTTCCGGTTGATGTTCCATTATGGATGGTAGCAGTTGCTACAATATTTGCCGTAGTAATTGGCAAAGAGGTTTTTGGTGGAACTGGAATGAATATTTTAAATCCAGCCTTAACAGCAAGGGCTTTTCTCTTTTTTGCATATCCAAGTTGGATGTCGGGAGACAAAGTATGGATCCACGATATGATTGAAAACGGAAGCAATGTTGTAGATGGTTTTAGTGGTGCAACACCACTGGCTGATGCAGCAGCAGGCCATATAGGTAGTGTTCCGTGTTGGTGCGAAATGTTCGTGGGAACAATTCCCGGATCCATTGGAGAAACATCTACTCTGGCAATTTTAATTGGTGCAGCTATTTTACTTTACACAGGTATTGCCAGTTGGAGGGTAATGTTTTCTGTAGTTGCAGGTGGATTGGTCATGGGGTTAATTTTGAATGCTTTTGCTGTTAATCCATTCATGGAAATCCCGGCTTGGCATCACTTACTGATGGGCGGATTTGCTTTTGGTGCTGTATTTATGGCAACAGATCCTGTAACAGCAGCTCAAACCAATAAGGGTAAATATATTTATGGATTCCTGATTGGTTTTCTGGCTATACTGATAAGAGTATTAAATCCGGCATATCCTGAAGGAATGATGCTGGCAATACTATTCATGAATGTTTTTGCTCCGCTTATTGATCATTATGTGGTTGAGGCCAACATAAAGAAACGACTAAAAAGAGCAAAACTGGCAGCAAAAAGTGTATCAAATCAGAATTTTGAAAATAAGTAAGATATGAACCGAAGTAATACTTACATTTTTATCTATGCCACTGTAATGGTGACTGTTGTAGCAGCGATTCTTTCATTTGCCGCTATAACCCTAAAGCCATACCAGGATAAGAATGTGGAAATTGAAAAAAAGAAAAATATCCTTGCTTCTGTAAAGGTTGAATGTACAGCTGATGATGCAGAGGAAAAGTATGAAAAATTCATTCGAGAAAGCTTTGTGGTGAACTTAAATGGGGAGAAGGTGAAATCGGTAGATGCTTTTGAAGTGAATATGAAAGATGAAATGAAAAAGGATGCATCTCAGCGTAATTATCCCGTGTACGTCTTTGTTCATTCTGATGGATCAAAGAAATATATTCTTCCTGTTCGTGGAAAGGGGCTTTGGGGACCAATTTGGGGTTTTGTTTCCATGGAATCAGATTTTAATACAATTTATGGTGCCATTTTCTCTCATAAAGGAGAAACTCCTGGTCTTGGAGCTGAAATTGATACGCCCGAATTCCAGGCTCAGTTTGATGGAAAACAAATTTTTAATGCAAATCATGAATTTACCTCTGTTTCGGTAGTCAAAGGAGGTGCAGATCCAGATAATATAAATGCGGTAGATGCTATTTCCGGAGGTACAATTACAAGTAACGGTTTGGATGCAATGCTTAAGGATTGTTTGAAAAATTATTTGAACTACTTTAAAAAACATAAATAAAAATGAGCGAAAGAGAACCATTATTTTCACCAAAGAACATTAAATCGCTTACTCAGCCAATAAACCTGAATAATCCAATTACGGTTCAGGTGCTGGGGATATGTTCAGCTCTTGCAGTAACAGTAAAACTAGAACCCGCAGTGGTAATGTCAATTTCTGTATTGGCAGTACTTGCATTTGCAAATGTTATCATTTCCTTACTTAGAAATTCTATTCCCTCGAGAATCAGAATTATTGTTCAGCTTACGATTATTGCAATGCTTGTAATCCTTGTAGACCAGATACTAAAGGCATTTGCGTATGATGTAAGTAAACAGCTATCTGTGTTTGTAGGTTTGATTATTACCAATTGTATCATTATGGGTAGACTTGAAGCTTTTGCCCTGGGTAATAAACCATGGCCTGCCTTTCTGGATGGCGTAGGTAATGCTGCTGGTTATGGTATGATTCTGATTATTGTTGCCTTTTTTAGAGAATTTTTGGGCTCAGGAACAATTTGGGGTTACCCGGTGATTGAGAAGCTTGGCTTATACGAATTGGGCTACGAAAACAATGGACTGATGATTTTACCTCCTATGGCTTTGGTTGTTGTAGGTATTATTATTTGGGTTCAGCGTGCAAGAAATAAAGAACTGATTGAACAAAATTAATTAATATACGATCATGGAAAATCTTATAAACATATTCGTTAAGTCGATTTTCATTGATAATATGGTTTTTGCATACTTTCTGGGTATGTGTTCATACCTTGCGGTTTCAAAAACTGTAAAAACATCAGTGGGACTGGGTTTGGCTGTTATTTTTGTTTTAGGAATTACAGTGCCAGTCAACTATTTAATTGAAAATTATCTATTAAAGGAAGGTGCGCTGGCCTGGTTGAGTCCATCATTTGCAGATGTTGATCTTAGCTTTCTTTCTTTCATTATGTTTATCGCTGTAATCGCATCAATGGTTCAGCTGGTTGAGATGATAGTAGAGAAATTTGCACCTACTTTATATGCTAATCTTGGTATCTTTCTTCCGCTGATTGCGGTGAACTGTGCAATTCTTGGTGGTGCATTGTTTATGCAGGAAAGAGAATATGCCAATATCGCTGAAGCTACCTCATTTGCCCTTGGATCTGGAATTGGATGGTTCCTGGCAATCGTAGGTATTGCGGCAATAAGAGAAAAAATAAAATATTCCAATGTTCCTGCGCCTCTACGAGGTTTGGGAATCACATTTATTATTACAGGCTTAATGGGAATTGCTTTCATGAGCTTTATGGGAATTAGTTTATAATGACATTAATAATTTGAATTATGATATTACTGGCTTCGCAAGCAACTGTTATTCTTACTAGCATAGTTGTTTTTCTCGTGGTTATTTTATTGTTGGTTATGGTTTTGCTTATTGCGAGAGCAAAATTAACTCCACAGGGCGAGGTGACACTAACCATTAATGATGAAAAAGAAATGGTCGTTTCACCGGGTAATACAATACTGCAGACATTAACAGAACAAAAAATATTTTTGCCATCTGCTTGTGGTGGTGGAGGTACATGCGGTATGTGTAAGTGTCAGGTTTTTGAAGGTGCTGGAGATATTCTTCCAACTGAAAAGGGTTTTTTTACACGAAAAGAACAAAATGATAACTGGAGGTTAGGATGTCAGGTTAAGGTGAAAGATAACCTGAAGATAGGTGTTCCTAAAGAAGTTATGGGAATTAAGAAATGGGAATGTGAAGTAGTTTCCAACGATAATGTCGCTACTTTTATTAAAGAGTTTGTAGTTAGACTTCCGGAAGGCGAGAATCTTGATTTTCGTTCAGGAGGATATATACAGATTGATGTCCCTAAGATCGAAGTTGATTTTTCAAAAGATATAACCATACAGGATGAGTATCGTCCTGATTGGGACGCATTTAAAATGTGGGATCTCAAGATGAAGAATCCAGAACCTACATATAGGGCATACTCTATGGCTAATCACCCGGCGGAGGGCAATATTGTTATGTTAAATATTCGTATTGCAACTCCTCCATGGGATAGAAAGAAAAATGGATTTATGAATGTAAATCCAGGAATCTGTTCATCCTTTATATTTTCAAGAAAGCCAGGTGATAAGGTGATGATATCAGGTCCTTATGGAGAATTTTTCATTAAACCAACCGATCGTGAAATGATGTTCATTGGTGGTGGAGCTGGTATGGCACCCATGCGTTCACATATTTTTGACTTGTTCCATACAAAGAAAACAAGCAGGAAAGCAACATTCTGGTACGGAGCAAGGTCAAAGAGGGAGATATTCTATGAAGATCATTTCAGGAAAATTGAAGAAGAGTTTCCCAATTTCAATTTCCAGATAGCACTTTCCGAACCCAAGGAAGAGGATAATTGGAACGGATCAGTTGGCTTTATTCACAAAGTAATTTTCGATGAATATCTTTCAAAGCATGAAGAACCTGAAGAAATAGAGTATTACCTTTGTGGTCCTCCTATGATGAATGATGCAGTACAAAAAATGCTTTATGATCTTGGTGTATCTGACGAAATGATAGCATTCGATGATTTTGGATCATAAAAAAAGATTAAAGCTGGTTAAGTCCGGCTTTTTTTATGCAGTATATTATAAACTGGTTTATTAATTGTACATTT
>PKSZ01000513.1 GCA_002869425.1 Marinilabiliales bacterium | reverse complement strand
TGTGTGGCCCGTCGGGAAAATTAATGCAGGTTGAAATATTTGCTCACGGAGCATTGTGCATGTCGATAAGCGGTAAATGCTATTTAAGCTTACATGAAAAAAACTACAGTGCCAACAGAGGTGCATGTCTGCAAACCTGCAGAAAAGCATATACTGTAACAGAAAAGGAATCTGGGAATCAACTGGAAATAGATCATGAGTACATCATGTCGCCAAAGGATTTGTGGACCATCCATTTTTTAAATAAGATACTCGATGCAGGTGTAAGTGTTCTTAAAATTGAAGGCAGGGCCAGATCCCCTGAATATGTAAAAACAGTTTGTGAGTGCTACAATGAGGCCATTGATTCATACCTAAACGCAACTTACACTGAAGAAAAAATCAAACAATGGCAACATAAATTAAGAACAGTATTCAATCGTGATTTTTGGGATGGTTATTATTTGGGACAAAAACTTGGTGAATGGAGTCACAAATACGGTTCACGGGCTACCAAAAGAAAAATATTCATTGGAAAGGTTAGCAACTTCTTTAAAAAAATCGAAGTAGCTGAAATTAGTATTGAAACAGGAATTATTGAATTAAACAACAATTATATAATTACAGGTCCAACAACCGGAGTTATTGAAGGAAGCATAAATGAACTTCGAGTAGATTTACATATGGTAGAGAAAGCTAAGAAAGGAGAAAAATTCTCAATGAAAGTTCCCGGACTTGTCCGAAGAGGAGATAAATTATATAAAATTGTAGACGCCGACCAGATAAAACAGCAATAAAAAAGGAGGGTCATTGCCCTCCTTTCATATATATGCTTTTTTCAATTATTCCTTAAATCCAATCAATATGGACACACAACCACTGGCAACAATTTCATTCATTGAAGTATTCTCCGGCACTTTGACCTGAACAATTAATTGCTGCGTGGAGTTTGCACTGAAGTCCCAATGATCAATACTATTTTGCTCAGTATTGTCAAAAATTGTATTTCTGTCGGTATCCAACAACTTAAACTCAATATTTCCTAAAACTTCCTGAGAACAAATATAGATTCTATAATCCTGTCCTCCGTAGAAAGTAAGCAGTAATTCCGCAATATCTCCTTCGTTTAGTACAGCACTATTTAACTGACCATTATACACATAAGGCTCAAGTTGTGGCAAACACTTTTTCTTTGTGAATCCTTTACATTGAGCAGAGCCAGAATTAACCAATCCTAGAAATGCGATTAAAAAAACTGCTACACTTATTATTCTTTTCATGGGACGAATATTTATCTGTGGTTTCTTACACTAAAATACAAAAATAATTCCAAAAATGAATTAACTAATAATTTCTGTTCTTATTTTACCAACTTTATCTTTTATTTCTTTAATATGTTCAAAGGTTACATTAACCTGTGTGTCTCCACCAATACTTGTAACCTGATTAACTGTATCTGTTTTCACTTCTGCACCAGACTTAATAATTTCAATTTTTTCGAAAGATAATTTTAAATCATCAAGTTTGGGAATATATTCAGCAATATCCTGATCATCTTTATAAATATTTAACAATTCAATCAAGTTTTGAAGCGAATACTTTTGTTCAGCAATGCGTTTCATGATTATATCATCCTGATTGTCTTCGTTAATTATACTTGCAGAAACATAAAGAGCCTCTATCCAGCCACCCATAATAATTAATGCAGCTGTACTTTCCCTGTCATTCTCTTTTAGATACGTATCAGCATTGGCATAAGTTTCAGAAATAATCATAAGAAGAGAATCTCTGTTGTCTATATTTTCTTCAATTCTTCCAACTGCAAAAGACCCCTCATCCTGAGGAATTCCTAAACGATCACTAAGTTTTCTTAAAACACTCAGATAATTTACAGATTCCTGAATCTGATCAAACATCCTTGTATAACTTAAATCTGCTCCATAAACACCCAAATTTAATGCAGATGTAGCAATGGTTGTATATTTTTCCAAATTGTCAACAGAATTCAAAATTTCTGAATTGTAAGTTGCACCTGCCTGTTGCATGATAGTTGCCATCTCTATCGGAGAAGGAATATTGTAGAATATTTTTGTTACCCTGTCAACATGTTCAGAATCAACACCTGAAGTGTCGTCATTCAGTTCAACATCATCGATGTCATCCAGATTATTGTGACTACTTTCTTCACAGGAAACTGCCAAAAAAAGAATTGACAATATGAAGATCGGGTAGAATACCAGTATTTTGATTTTCATTTCCGTTGATTTTTTAGCTAAATAAACCATTTACAAAATTATAAACTTTTTCAAATAATAAAATTAATATTGTCTAATACCAAAAAAATATTTTATTTTTCGCATGGAAATCTGACATTAAAACATAGAAAACTTATGAATATTGGTTTTGTAATTGGTCGTATTGGGGGTGTTGATGGTGTAGCACTTGAAGCAGAGAAATGGATTGAAGTTCTCCATAAAATGAATTATAATACTTTTATTTTATCGGGTCAGTATGAAGGGCGAAGGATGAACTCTTCCCGGGAATCTATTTTACCAGAATTATCTTTTTTTAGTCCACAAGGTTCATGGGGGCAGCAAAAAGCGTTTTTTGAGCCAACAGACAACCCGGATGAATTACTGGATCATATTGAACATCTTTCTGACAAAATATCAGATCACATCATAAACTGGGTTAGAAAATTTAATCTGGATATTATAATTTCGGAAAATGCATCTGCATTACCTGCTCACCTTTCCATGGGTCTCGGAATTAAAAAAGCAGCCCAAATACTTGGAATACCAATAATTACACACGATCATGATTTTGCATGGGAAAGAGGAGAACGGTATTTATCAAAATACTATGTAATAAATCAATTTGTTGCAGATACTTTTCCTTTACGATTAGAAAACTCTTTTCATGCTGTTATTAATGAGCATGGTAAAAAAACAATCAAAGAAAAATATGGCAGAGAAAGCATTGTAGTTCCCAATGTAATGAATTTTGATATGCCATTTGCAGAAATTACTGAAGATAACTCTAGTTTAAGAAAAGATCTTGGTTTAAAATCTAAGGACATTCCCTTGTTTCAAATAACAAGAATTGTAAGAAGAAAAGGAATTGAGGTGGCTATAGATCTGGTACACAGACTGAAAGATAAAAATATTAAATTAATAATTACAGGAAGCCAGGCAGACGACGAAGGGAACTTATATTATAATGAGCTGGTAGACAGAATTATGCAACATGGGTTAAGCAAGCAAGTTGTATTTGCTTCCCATGTAATTAACAATAGAGGATTAACAGGAAATCTCAAGTCTAAAAAATACTCTCTCTCTGATGCATATGCACATGCAAGGGCATGCACATACTTTAGCACATATGAAGGTTTCGGGAATGCATTTGTAGAGGCAGTGCTGGCAAGACGACCTATTTTTGTAAATAATTATGAACCGGTTTACTGGCCTGATATTGGTAGCAAAGGGTTTAAGACAGTCATGCTAGAAGACAACAACCTAACAGACGAAGCGGTAAGCAACATGGCTGAGATGATCTATAATGATAAAATAAACAGGGAAGTTGCCAGTTATAATTTTGAATTGGGACGAAAATATTTTTCATATGATACCCTGGAAGAAAAGCTGACAGAACTTATTTCATGGGCTAAAAAACAATTAACCTAACAAACTGTCTACTCTATTTGCGATTGCAGCAGGATCTGTACTTACATTATAGATGATAAAATTTTGATCTGGCCATTTATCCATAACCATAGAAAGAAATTTGGTTCGAACAGCTATGATTACAACAATATTGGGCGTTGACAAGGCTTTCTGAAGTGCAGGAAACCATCCTTTTTCATTAATTTCCAACCTTCCAACCTCATCCACAAACAATACTGTGTTTTCCCCTGTTGTTTTTTCCATTTCTTTTAAACCAGCTATATATGATTCTTTTTGTATTAAAAATTTACCAATATCGTGCTTTTCTGCATTTTCATCTTTTCGCAAAAACACATAAGACTTTTTATTAGAAAGTGTAACGATTTGATAAGCTATTGTTTTCTTACCTTCCATTATCCTTGGTGAAAGAATGCCACAGATCTTTGGCTCTTTGTTTATAAAAAGATCAGAAATTTTCTTCAACAAACTGGTTTTACCTTCAGAAACATCACCGTTAACAATAATTACAGCCCTGGGCAATGAATATTTTATCAGGAGAGACTCCAACAAACTTTCAGACTGAACAATAACAGATAATATAACAGAGCCCGGTTGTTTTAAAAGCTGTTTTACACCCGGTAGATTTTTTATGGTTTGCGGTAATATAGAAACCGATAATTCCACAGCAGCAGTCAGCTGTCTGTACCGACTATGACCAAATGCCTTTCTTACTTTAGGATTATACAATTCCGTTCCCAATACTGTAAATCCCATAATGAGTAACATTGCCCTGAAATTCATTTCCAAACCAATTCTTCCCCCTTCCATAAGAGAGTTTTCCTGCTGTTGAATCTTAGAAAAAACAAATGCAGAAATCATTGTAATAACAACAAAAAAGATCCACAGTTTTGGTCTTGACAATTGACGAAGCACCCTTCTGTATCTTATTGCCCATGCCAACACAATTGCAATTACTGTTGATACCCAAACCCAAAACGGAAACAAAAAATATATCAAAAATGGAAAAAAAAGCATCAACACATTAACTACCAGCCAACTAACCGAATATGGAAAAACATCTTCTGCAGAAGACTTCTTGTAATTATGATTATAATGTTTAAAGCTTTTTATTGTACACGCCTTTAACAGTTTTCGTCCTGTTTTCATGCCTAACCATGCAGCAATTATTCCCAGAGCTACATTAACTGCAAGCACAAAAAGTATTGGAGTCCAAACCAGATCAATGTCCCACTGCAACTGTTTCTGCGCGTACTCCATAAAACCTTCATATAGTTTTACAATTTCAAAACCATAAAATATTATATAATTCACCAGCTTTTGAATTAAACCCCAGGACATAGCAAGAACGGAGGCAAAAGCAAAACCCATAAAGTTCTTTCCAATTATGCGCACAGAAAATTCAAAAAACAAGGCTTCCATGAAAATTGCGATCATCGGGCCAAAAATAATTGCACTGGGAGACATTGTTTTCAATACAGCACAGATCAATCCTGAACGCCAGAACAACCCCTTTTCTTTCCATCGATATGATGCAGAAATAAGTAATATTAACCCAATACCTGTTAATATACTGCCACTGAACGGAACTCTAAGGTTGTGCAGAAAACTACCCAGAATTATCTCAGAAGAAGCCCATGTTGTTCCCAACACAGATGCTTTAATCCATTTTTGGCTAATCGGCTTTTTATCCAAATTTTTTCTGTTAGAATGCCTGTAAAATTAATCAATATATAAAATTACAAACCATCCTGTTCATTATTTAGGTTTTGCAATCATGAAAAAAACTCAACCTGTGCTTCGGTGATAAGCATTTCCTGTTCGGTTAGAATTTTCACTTCGATTATCGCCAAATTCCTTATTACTTCCTTCAATTTACCGCGAATGATAAAAGTCTGACCTAAATCAGCAGGTTTTCTGTACCGTATTTTCATCCTTGCCGTAACGCCACTGGTTCCATGTATGGTTTTTGCTGTCCACCAGGCAACCTCATCAATCAACAATGCCTGTATGCCTCCGTGTAATCTTCCAGACATACCCTGATAACAATCATCCGGATTCCACCTTGATTCTACAAATTCGCCCTTCTGAGTGAATTTCAAAGATAAGCCTTTCGGGTTGTTTTCAGAACAACCAAAGCAACCATCATGATTGTGATTCTTTTTATCAATATATTTTTCCATAATTAAAACAATGCTCTTATCTGCACTCCACCGGTATGAACAGCTTGTGTGCCTTCTGAAATTCTACCATTATAATTTAAACTTAACTGCAAATTGTCAGAAATACTTCGTTGCACCATTAACAACCATGATGCATTATTTCCGGGATTAAATCCTTCAAGCATAACATAAGCAACGGGTGTGTTCATATCACTGTTATATTGAATTCTAATATAATCAATGCGAAACTGTAAACTGGCCTTACGAACAATATTGAATTTCACTTCTGCTGCCAGATTATGATCTTCACAAACTTCAGTTGCCAGACTGTTTTTCTTTGATCCATATGAATATATAATACTGGTTCTCAATGTGTTTTTGGGCTGATAACTCAGGCGTGTTTCATTTGATAACAAATCAATTTCATAATTCTTATTTGAGAAATATTCTGAATGATATGTTCTAATGCCGGGCTGAAAGTCATTAACAAAAGTAATCATTCTCCCCAGGTTCCATCGCAATCGAATATCGTGTAAAATTGTATTTCTTGTATCAATTCCATTGACGAGTAAAATTCTGTTTTTATTATTGGAATACATATAGTCTATTCCAAAAACAGGTGAAGTTTTATTAAAAGAAAACGTATTTCTCAATGAGGAATTAACACTTACAAGGCTGGAATCCGGCAAAACTCCATCAAGGGGTATTACACTTG
>PKSZ01000326.1 GCA_002869425.1 Marinilabiliales bacterium | reverse complement strand
TTGGCTCCAAAGGTTGATTCAACAAACGATGAAATTACATGTGATCATATTCTGTCTGCAGTTGCTAATTTTACTTCAAATTCATTTACAAAAGACCAGTTTCACTTTGGACTTGAGTATAAATTCAAAAGCATCTTGATGTTGCGTGGGGGTTATATTTATGAAGCAGGAATTACTGGCGAAGAAAAGGATACATGGTATACTGGACCTACGGGAGGTGTATCTCTGGAGTTTCCACTAAGTAAGGTAACAGGAACCAGAATGTCTATTGATTATTCTTATCGAGCAACGACCAATTTTGATGGAATCCACGCCATTGGCATAAGGGTATCATTGTAGGTTAACAATATTTTTTGTATATTTGTATTGAAGGATCCCGAGTTATCGGGATTCTTCATTTTTATATATCTAAGTTAAAAATCAGAAAGATATGGGAAAATTATCATACGTAACCCAAGGAGGGTATAAGAAACTACAGGAAGAACTTGATCAACTAAAGAATGTAGAACGCCCTGCAATATCAAGACAAATTGCGGAAGCAAGAGATAAAGGTGACCTGTCAGAGAATGCTGAATATGATGCTGCTAAGGATGCTCAGGGTTTGCTGGAAATGAGAATTGCAAAACTTGAAGAGACCTTAATGAATTCAAGAATTATTGATGAGTCAAAAATTGATAAGTCGAAGATTCAAATATTATCAAAGGTTAAGATTAAGAATTTAAAAAATAAAGCAATAATGGAGTATACTATTACTTCAGAAAGCGAAGCCGATTTAAAAGAAAAGAAAATTTCCATTAATACCCCCATAGCTAGTGGTCTTCTGGGGAAAAAAGTAGGTGATGTTGTTGAGGTTAAAGTTCCTTCAGGGACAGTTTCTTTTGAGGTAGTTGAAATATCATGACGATGGCTAGTATTTTTTCAAAAATAATTTCAGGAGAAATACCTTCTTATAAGGTTGCAGAATCGGAAGCATTTTATGCTTTTCTGGATATTAATCCGATGGCAAAAGGTCATACATTGGTTGTCCCTAAAGAAGAGGTAGACTATTATTTCGATTTATCGAATGATACGCTGTCAAAGATGAGTGTTTTTTGCAAGGATGTAGCCAAAGCCATAGAGAAAGTGGTAGAGTGCGAACGGGTAGGAGTGGCAGTTCTGGGACTGGAAGTACCACATGCACACGTTCATTTGATTCCAATAACCACACTGGAAGATTTGAATTTTAGTAGACCTAAGTTGAAACTGTCAAAAAGTGAGTTTGAAACAATAGCTGAAAATATTCAAAAGGAATTGCTTAAGTAGATTATTTTAATCTATCAGGGTTTTTTGAAATGAACTCAGTCCAGCTTTTATAGCTGGATTTTTTATTGGGTGCATGATTGAAATGATGACAAAGTGCTGCGGCAACGCCATCTGTTGCGTCAAGATTCTTCGGAATCTTTTGAAATTTTAATATTTGTTTTAGTATTTCTGCAACTTGTTCTTTGGATGCATTTCCATTTCCTGTTATT
Source organism: Marinilabiliales bacterium (assembly GCA_002869425.1). Classification (GTDB taxonomy): domain Bacteria; phylum Bacteroidota; class Bacteroidia; order Bacteroidales; family BM523; genus BM523. Next base: position 5,036 of record PKSZ01000326.1, on the reverse strand, counting down.
GCCAATTTAATTTTTCTGGGCGCATACTCAAAAATTGGAATTGAGCGCTGTAGAGCTGCTGCAATCGCAGCTCCCTGGGCTCTTCCAAGTTTAAGCATAGATTGAACATTTTTTCCGAAGAAGGGAGCTTCAATGGCCAACTCATCAGGATTGAACTGTTCCAAAAGTTTTGTTGTGGCATCGAAAACACTTTTTAATTTGATATAATGATCCGGGCATTTCCGAAGATCAACAATTCCCATGCTCATAATACTTACAGATCCTGATTTTACTTCAAGAATACCATAACCCATAATGCTTGTTCCGGGATCAATACCTGCTATTATTTTCTCTTGAGCCAATTCTTTTTGAATTTCATTTGCTGTGTAAAGATACCAACCAATATTAAAAATATACCTAGTAATGTTGTTATAAATATTTCTTCACCTATGATAAAGTGAATGAAGATAAGCGATACAAATGGAGAAAGAAATACAAGATTACTGATTTTATCAGCCGAAGAAGTGAGTTGCATGGCCATTAGCCATAATACAAAAGTAAGACCCATTTCAAACATTCCCACGTACATAGAAGATAGTAAACCATATAGATTGAATATTGGGAATTCTGAAAATGATAACAAATAAATCAGGATGAAGACGGTTCCAAAAACAAACCCTGAAAATAACTTTTCAATCTCAGTTCTTTTGTCCTTCACATTAAAAATCCAAAAAAGCGCCCATATTACAGAGCTTATTGTAGCCAAAAACACACCTAGGGGCTCGTTTATATCTGTTGAAAAGGGTTTTCCCTGAGAGGAAATAAAATACACGCCTGAAAAGCTAATCAGTAATGCAAATACACTTCTGATTTTAAGCTTTTGTTTAAGTAATGGTGCAGCTAAGAAGACCAAAACAATTGGCCAGGTGTAGTTAAGAGGTTGTGCTACCTGGGCAGGGAGAATTGAATAGGCTTTTAAAAGAACAATGTAGTATAAAAAAGGATTTAAAAAGCCTAATAGGGCAGACCACAGGTATTCTTTGGCAGTATATGAAAAGAGTTTCTTGAATTTTCCCTGTGTGATAATAACGATAAGTAAAAACAACGTAGAGGTTAAAGATGCAATAAATAGCAATTGGAGGTAATTATATAACTGAAGCGAAATTTTAAATGCTGTGGCAGCTGTTGACCATAACAAAACGGCAGTAATTGCAAGAATGTATGCCTTAGATTGCGCTTTCATTATGGGGTGTTCTCTTCGTTGTAGAAAAACAGGTTTTCAGTATCAATGTTATCTCCTCTTAATATCCTGTATTTTTTTCTTGCATCCACAACATATATACTTCCAGGAAAGCCTGTGAGTAAATCCCGGTACAATTCCATTGCTTTATCCTTATTGTTTAATTGTTTTTCATAGAGCAGAGCAAGATAGAATGTAGCATCGTCAGCAAGAATATCCGAGTGCATATCCATAATTTGTTTGTAGTAGCTTACTGCATTGTTATATTTACCATTTCTTTTTGCGATTGTAGCTTTCCTGAATAAAATATCATCTATTAATGAATGCCCTTTAAAATCGTTTATAATTGAATCAAAAGTTTGAAGAGCAAGACTGTCTTTATTCTGGAATATTAATAAATCTGCATTGGCGAACATCTTCATTGCTGTAAGTGAAGTATCCAATGCTGTGTTATCGTTGATCAGTTGAGAGAGTTGGAAAGCATCGTTGGCAATTCTTTTTGAAGTACTTGCTTTTAGTACATCTAATTGTGCCTGTGCCCACTGAAAATCGCCTGTAAAATATGCAAGCTTTGCCTTTCTAAGTTTGGCTTCATAGCCATAGGAGTTATTTTTATTACTCTTTTCAATTTGCGCATAATATAATATGGCTTCCCACATGTTCTCTTTTTGTACCAGTATGTCGCCAAGTTCCATTTTTATTTGTGCAATATCCGATTGCTTTAATCCCGGTATACTTAAAGCTTCCTCTAAACGCTTAATTGCTTCATCTCCTTTGTTAAGGTAAAAAGCCTGAAGATGACTCAATTCTATAAGCATTTGCGTTACTTTTGAAGAAATGCCTAGCTCTTCAATTGTTTGGAAATAGCTGGATTCAAGTTCCTGAAGTTCAGTTTCAGTGTATGTAGATTTTGTAATTTTTTGAAAAAGAGCACTTAGGTACTCGTTTTTTGCTTTTATATAGTATGGGGACGAATTTTTATAGTTTAATACATATTGGAAGCATTTCACTGCAGTAGCATACTGTTCATTGGTCATGGCCATTTTTCCTAATGCCATCAATCGTTCACCATATTCTTTATTCCTTTTATCAAGTGCTTTGGCTAGTTGCATTGCCTTGTCAAAGGATCTTTCCTGTATATATAACCAAATGAGTAATTCTGACAGGATTCCAGCATCTGGGTTTTTCTGAATACGTTCAATCAGTTTATTTTTCAACAGATCGTTTAAATTGTTTTCAATATCATTGTATACGGCAGATTGTAACCTGTTTTGTACACTTTGTATGTATGCTTCTTCTTTTTCAAGAAGATCCAGATACTCGTCAATCATTTTGCCATACTGTCTCTGGGCTTGATATACACTGGCAAGTTCAAAGGAGAATTCGTAATCACCTTTTGAAAGTTTTCTGCCTTTTAAATATGCTTTTTCTGCATATTCCAACTCTCTTTTTCTCAAAAAAGAATTCGCAAGTTCGATAATTTGTGTTCTGTTGGAAGAAAGCCTTTTGAGTGCCTCTTCGTAGTTTTGTGAAGCAAGATCTGTCTTCCCTTGTGTTTTATATAAGTAACCCAGCTCTACAAGGTAGCTTAGCTCATAAGGCTGTTTTTTCATTTGTTTTTTAACTGCTTTTTCAGCCTCTTTATATTGCTCTAGCTCAATCAGGCATCTCAAGTAGTAATCAAAATAGATTTTTGAGCTTGTTTTCTTAAATATATTTTGATAAAGCTCAGCAGCTTTGTCAAATTCATGGTTTCTAAAATACTCGTTGGCCAATTGAGTTTCCTTAATATTAACCTGAGCAAACCCCTTGCTTATAATGAGTAATAGTATGGTAATTAATATAAGTCTCATTTTTTTATTGATTGCTCAAGACTATCAACATATTCAATAACAATATGGTAATAGTTTTTATAAAACGAAATATCGTCTTTTATGTTGGATAAAGCCGCTGTTTTTTGTGAAAGCTTATCAATGGCTTTCTTTTCGTCATTGATGTAAGATTCTATTTCAGATGCATTGTATATATTGTTTTTGATATCCTGTTCAAGATTGCTGACCTGTTCAGTACAATATTTAACATCTTTCCTGTACGATTCATTTTTCTGGATGAATTTTCGGGTACCTTTTACAACGAATCCAAACTTATTCAGATACAATAAAAGCGAATCATCTTCCGGCAATCCTGCATCCAGCTTTTTAAGTTTTTCAATGGTACCATTCAGGTTATCATACATACTTCTTATGCTATCAAGGTCATAGGTGTTTAATACCTGATTTATGGAATCAACTGATTCTTTTAGTTTCACGGTTTCTTTAATATATACAGAGTTGTCAGTGCAGGAAATAAACCCTATTAGTAATAAAAAACAGAGAATTTTTTTCATAATTGTTGTTTTGTCGCAAAGATACAAAAAGACCAGACAAGATTGAATTTAGGTATTGCGAATGGTTGATTATTTATGTAATTTTAACAGTATTAACTCCTTATACGTGCACAATGAAAAGATTAATTCAGATTAATTATTTTGTTTTAGTAATGTTGTTCTTGAATTCATGTAGCATGAACGATCAGGCTGAAATACTGGGAATGGGTGGAGGTGCTTCATCTGCAGAATCAGCCTATACTGATCAAGGCTATCTTGAAGAGTATGAAATGGATGATATGGCAAAGAAGTCTGAATATGCAGAGGAAAACCTTGAGCAGGATACTGATCTGGATGTAGATGAGCCCATATCGAAAAAAATCATTAAGACAGGGGATGTGAGTCTGGAAGTAGAAGATTATAAAGCAGAAGTAGAAAGAGTAAGGTCAGAATTGAATCGGTGGGGAGCGTATGTATCATCTGAAAATGAAGTTAATAATTCATATCGTACAGGGAATAGTTTGGTGATTAGGGTTCGTTCTGAAAATTTTGATAGTTTGATGAATGGCATTATTAGTGGAGAAGGAAAAGTTGTTTCTAAGTCAGTGAATTTATTAGATGTAACGGAAGAGTTTGTAGATATTCAGGCACGATTGAAAACAAAAAGAGAGGTAGAGCAAAGATACCGGGAAATATTAAAACAGGCGCGATCCATTGAAGAAATATTGAGAGTTGAAGATAAGATAGGAAGAGTAAGGGAGGAAATCGAAGCCAAGGAAGGAAGATTGAAATATCTAAAAGATAGGGTTAGTTATAGTACAATTAATTTGGATATATATTCATACTACGATGATATTTATGAACCCGGATTCTTATCTAAAATTGGTGATGCTTTTACTGCTGGATGGGAAGGAATAAAAGTGTTTTTTGTAGTTGTTCTTTACTTGTGGCCATTGTGGCTGATTGGAATAATCGTTTGGATATTGATCAGAAGGGCAGTAAGAAAACGTAGAAAAGTAAGAGAAAGCTAGGCAGATAATGAACGGATATTAAAAATTAAAAGACAGATAGCAAAAAAGAATAAACAAAAAAAGCTGCCAATTGGCAGCTTTTTTATATATGAATATTTTTCTTATAAACTTTTTACGTGACTAGCTATTTTCGCTTTTAAGTTCGATGCCTTATTCTTATGAATGATATTTCTTTTAGCAAGTTTATCAAGCATCGAAGATACTTTAGGAAGCAATTCTTCTGCTTCTTTTTTATCAGAAGACTCTCTTAATTTCTTAAGCGCATTTCGCGTTGTTTTTGCATGATATTTATTCTGCAATCTTCTTGTTTCAGTTTGCCTGATTCTTTTTAATGCTGATTTGTGATGTGCCATTTCTTAAATTTATTTTGTAGCACGTAGGGGCATCGAAACCCTGATACAAGGATGAAAACCTGGCGTCC
>PKSZ01000331.1 GCA_002869425.1 Marinilabiliales bacterium | reverse complement strand
TGATAATATCTTGTTTTATTCAAAGGCAAATTATTGAACAGCCAGAATGCTTTTCTTCGTCCTTTGCCAACTACATCAACCCACATATTTTCCCTGATAGAAGAAACACTGGATTATTATTACAAAGATCTTAATAATGAGCAATGCCTTGAACATCTAATGTACTGGCTTGAACATTATCCTAAGCTTGATTTTGAATGGGTTGATATGATACTCGACCTAGGGAATTATGAACAAATTCCTATAGAAACTGTACTTAAGTTTGCTGATAGTGTTTATAGCATAAATCCAGAATATTACCTTTCACGATACGAATTCATAGAGGGAAGAATCCTGGATCATGCATTTCATGTGAATGATCTTTCGTTGATTAGGAAAAGACTTGAAATTCTTAAAAAAAATCCTGTAAAGGGCATTGAAACGGTTGTGAGCGATACATTATACCGCTTAATTTACTTTGGTTTTTATGAATTAGCACTTGAATTTTCAAAGGTAGCATGGAAACCTCTCTGTGAGAGTGAAGAGCTATGGGGATATCCCGAATTTCTTTTTGCATACACAATATATCTGCATAAGCTTGAAGAACAATTCTTACAGGATAAAAAAAGCAAAAGCTCATGGAATGCATTTGTAAATGAAATTGTAGATTATGGGTTTGAAAAAGACAAAGAACGCCTGGATGTTGTTTATCAATCACTTTTTTCGGAAATAAATCCTGAAAACATAAATCAGTTGACAGATAAGCAGGATTTTAAGCTTGTTTCACTGAATATTCATTTCATGAAATACATGAAAAAGAAATATGATATTCCGTTTATGCTTTCAGGTCTGTGGTTTAATATTATCGATACTCAAAAACTTATTGGTAGAGAAATGAACTTTTTCATCCCCTTCACAAAACTGGACAAACATATAACCGAACGTTATGATAACTTTATGGGGAGCAATCGGATAGAATTATTTGGAAAAATGTGGGGCTTGCATTATGTGTATGAATTCCTGAACAATTACAATTTCATTTCAGGGGAAGAATACGAGCTTATGAAGGAAAATATTGCTTTTCTGAAATTTGAATTTATGAAAGCATTTTCTTCTAATCTATGGGAGTTATCATTTATCTATAGCTGGCCTGAAACAGAGAATGTGTATATCACATTACCGGAAAAAGAGTTCTTTGAGAAGACTTTCACAATGAATTATCAAAATGCACAGAACCATTTCCAGACTATTAGGATTGATATTACCGGCTGTGAAAGAATAGAAGCTGAAATACTTGCTGACAAGAAAAGTAGGGATGATTATGTTGAGCCACCATTTTACTCAGGTGATCAACCTTATGTAAAAGAAGAACCTGATGTTGGCCGCAATGATCCATGTCCCTGTGGCAGTGGGAAAAAGTACAAGAAATGTTGTATGAACATTAATTAATATGAACACACCATCCTTCAAAGAAGATCACATATCCCAAATACCGGCATTGCAGATGTTGATCAACCTGGGCTACAAATATCTTAGTCCGGAAGAAGCAATCATTGCTCGGGCTGGAAAAACTACAAATGTAATTCTGGAAAAAATAATACGAAAGCAGTTGAAAGAGATCAACAGCATTAAAGTTTCTTCCACAAGAACCAGTATTTTTTCTGATAGCAATATTGAAGCAGGTATCCGGGCACTCAAAGAAATCCCTTTGGTAGATGGATATATTACTGCATCTGAAACAGCTTACAACCTACTAACATTAGGTAAAGCACTGGAACAAAGCATTGATGGTGATAAGAAAAGTTTCACACTTCAGTACATAGACTGGCAGCACCCTGAAAACAATGTATTTCATGTTACGGAAGAATTCAGTGTTATGCGAGCCGGCAGTAAAGAGCATTATCGCCCTGATATTGTATTGTTTGTAAACGGAATTCCTATTTGTGTTATTGAATGCAAACGACCGGATATGAAAGAGCCATTGCAACAGGCAATTTCACAACATCTTAGAAATCAGCATGAAGATGGTATTCGCCAGCTTTATATTTATGCTCAGAGCATCCTGAGTTTAGCAACAACCCAGGCAAGCTATGCAACAACAGGCACTCCTGAGAAATTCTGGTCACATTGGGAGGAAAAATTTAAAAGCAATGAACAATTGTTAATTTACAATGAACAATTGAATTCATTGAAGAATGCTCCTTTGACAGAAGAAATTAAAATAAATTTGTTTGGCGACCGTTTCCGCTATGTTCGAAGTTATTTTGATGAATTGGAAAAACAACCACTTGAAGTAACCGAGCAGGATAATTACCTGTATGGCTTATGCAGACCGGAAAGAATACTGGACTTTACGCATAATTTCATTGTATTTGACAATGGGCAGAAGAAAATTGCCAGATACCAACAGTACTTTGCCATAAAAAAAGCAATGAAGCAATTGACAAAGCTTGATCAGGGAAAAAGGAAAGGGGGCGTAATATGGCATACGCAGGGATCCGGAAAATCTTTAACAATGGTTATGCTGGCCCAGGCAATAGCCATGGAAAAAAGTATTCTGAATCCTAAAATTGTTTTGGTAACGGATCGTACCGATCTGGATGAACAGATAACAGGTACTTTCAGAAAATGTGGTATTGATGTCAACAATGCAACAACCGGTAAAGCTCTGGTTGATTTATTACATAGTAAATCTGATGCAGTTATTACCTCCATCATCAATAAGTTCGAGACTGCAGTGAAGAAGATCTCAAAGCCACTTGAAAGCCATGATATTTTTGTTTTGGTAGATGAAGGTCACCGAACCCAGCATGGAACCTTCAATATTGAAATGCAAAAAACTCTTCCAAATGCATGTTTCATTGCTTTTACTGGTACTCCATGATTTAAAAAGGACAAAAGTACATTAGCCAAGTTCGGTACATTAATTGACAATTACACCGTCGATAAGGCCGTAAAGGATAAGGCGGTTGTTCCATTAATGTATGAAGGACGACATGCCTATCAGCAGGTAAATGAGGCACCATTGGACAATTTTTTCTCAATGGTGGCAGAACCTCTTTCAACTTATGAAAGGAAGGACTTAAAGAAGAAATTCTCAAGAGCTGATCAGCTGAATATTGCCGAGCAGAAAGTCTATGCCATCAGCTGGGATATATCAAAACACTTTCAATTAAACTTCCAGGGCACACCATTTAAAGGACAGCTAGTTTCTCAGAGTAAAGAATCTGCAATTAAGTATAAGAACTTCCTTGATGAAATAGGCATAGTATCAAGCGAGGTGGTTATTTCACCCCCTGATGATCGTGAAGGTGAAGAAACGGCTTATGGTGAAACATCAGACAGAGTAAAGAAATTCTGGAAGATGATGATGGATGAGAATAACACACCAAAGAAATACCAGAAAAACATTGTAAACAGATTTTCAAATACAGATCATCCCGAAATTATTATTGTAGTTGATAAGCTATTGACCGGTTTTGATGCTCCAAGAAACACTGTTCTTTATTTAACAAGAAAATTGCAGGGGCATACCTTGCTTCAGGCTATTGCAAGGGTAAACAGAATTTATCCTGATAAAGATTATGGTTATATTATTGATTACTATGGCGTAATTGGAGAGCTGGACGATGCTCTGGAAACCTATTCGTCATTTGAGGAATTTGATCAGGGAGATTTGGACGGAACACTAACGAGCATAGATGAGGAAATTAAGCAACTTCCTCAGAAACATTCTGAGTTGTGGGATATATTTAAAAATATTGCAAACAAAAGAGATGCAGAAGCCTATCAGAAAATGCTAAGGGATGAAGTTGTTCGTGTGGTTTTCTATGATAAACTATCAGCTTTTGCCAGAATTCTGAAACTGGCGCTTTCTTCAATTGATTTTCATAAGAAGAAAGAGCAGAAAACAATAGATAGATACAAAGAAGATCTGGCTTTTTTCATGAAACTTAGGTCAACAGTAATTCAAAGGTATTCTGATGCTATAGATTATAAAAAATATGAAGGCCAGATTCAAAAGCTTATCGATACCCACGTACAAACAGATAAAGTAGAGCCTATTACAGAACTGGTTAATATTTTCGAGAAGGAGGCATTTGAACAGGAAGTTGAGAAAACAATTGGAGAGGCTGCCAAAGCTGACAAAATTGCTTCAAGAACAGCAAAGCACATCACTGAGAAAATGGATGAAGATCCTGCTTTCTACAAAAAGTTTTCTGAAATGTTGAAGGAAACTATAAAAGACTACGAAGAGAAAAGGATTAACGAAACACAGTATCTGAGCAAGGTTAAAGATATTATGGATAAGGTACTTACAAGGACAGATTCAGACATTCCAGAGATTCTTGAAGGAAATGATGTTGCCAAAGCATTTTACGGTATTGTGATTGAGAAAGTGAAAGAGAGTATTCAGGATAAAAAAATATTGAAAACAATTTCTGCTGAAATAGCCTTGAAAGTTGATGATATAATAAACGGTCTTATTGTGGTTGACTGGCAGAAACCCGGAAGTAACATACCAAAAAAGATGGTGTTACTAATTGGAGATTACATTATTGATGAGGTTAGAGACAAATACAAAATATCAATGACCTTTGAAGAAATTGATAGTATTGCTGAACAGATGGTCGAGGTTGCAAAAATAAGGGAAAGGTAATGGTTGATACAGTACAGTTTGGCTCAAAGAAAATTGATTTTAGAATATGCTTTTCTGACAGGAAAACTTTAGGAATAACAATAACTCCTGAAATGGAGGTTGTTGTGAAAGCTCCTGTTAAAACATCAAATGAAAAAATAAAGGAAAAGGTACTGAAAAAGGCACTCTGGATAATCCGCCAACAAAATTTCTTTTTGGCTTTTTATCCTAAAACTCCCGAGAAAAAATTTGTAAGTGGAGAGACCCATCTGTATATGGGGCGTCAATACCGCTTGAAAGTTACAGTCGGTAAATCAGATGAAGTAAAATACAAAGGCAGATTTATTGAGTTGTCGTGCAAGAAGAATTCGGATAGGAAGGAAATTCTTAAGAAATGGTACAAAGAAAGAGCAAAAATGAAGTTTTCCGAAATTGCCGAGCCGCTTATAGAACGCTTCAAAAAGTACAATGTTGAACCACAATCATTGTACATACAGGAAATGTCAAATCGTTGGGGCAGTTGCACTCCCAAAGGAAAGATTATATTGAATACTGAGCTTATTAAAGCACCACGTCCATGCATAGAATACGTGATTATTCATGAGCTATGTCATCTTGTTCATCACAACCACACTGGCAAATTCATAGAATTGCAAACCAAAGAGATGCCTGATTGGGAGAAGTGGAAGGAGAAGCTGGAGAATTTATTGGCATAGAATAAACAAACGTATATGACTCAAATATGAATGATATTAATAATGCTTTTCAAAAGCAATATTCTGAATCAATGCAGAATTCTGCAAAGACACTCGATGGGCATATTGCTAACGAGAATGCGGTAACAAATGACTATCGAGGTAGAGCTATTTATGAGTTCTTTCAGAATGCAATTGACCGTGCTGAAGGTAAAATATGGGTTCATTTAGATCCAGATGGTAGGCGATTGATAATTGCCAATGATGGAGAGAGCTTTTCTATTGTAAAAGAAGAAGGGAGAAAATATTCTGATTTTGAATCACTTTGCTCAATAAACACAAGTAGTAAAAATCAGGACGAGAGCATAGGCAACAAAGGTGTCGGCTTTAAATCTTGTTGGGAATATACCAGTGAGGTTAGTATCTGTTCAGTTTATGAAGGCCGTAAATGGGGATTTAAAATGTATAATCCCCTAGGAAAGGAACAACTAGATAGATTCGCAAGTGACGAAATTAAAGACTGGCTTATTCAGGATAATTATTTGGAGGTTGTTCAACGGCATAGTAAAGTCCCCTCTTTTTATTTTCCAGAAAGACTGGATGAAGAAGATTGTGAAGTTTATTTCACAGATTTTCCGGGAGCAGTCACGGTTATAGTTTTTCATGATATTGAAGAGAATAAAGTTGCTGATCTTGAAGAAAAGATTGAGGAATTTGCGAGTCATCAGATTTTCTTTGTGCAGCAGCTAGAAAAACTACAAGATAAAAATGTGGAACTAAATCTATCTGTTGGAGATTATTTTTAAAAAACCTTACATACAAATCCCTATGATGATAAGTGGCTAATTGTGCCTAAAAGATTTCAAGATGATGATCTTCATGAATTACAAAAGTTGTCACGTGAGCTGAACTATGAAGTAAAAAAACCAGGTATTGCAATAGCTTTTCCTTTATTCAATCAAAGTGATCAGGAAAATAATGATGTAGATAGCATAGTGTCAAATTTCTATTGCTACCTACCTACAGAGGATAAATGTGGTTTTAATATACTTGTTCACGCTGACTTTTTATTAGATGTTTCTAGGAAACATGTTGATTTACAGTCAAACCCATATAATGAAAGGTTGCTTGAACATATAATTGAGTTCATTAGTGTCTACTAAAAATTAATATACGTTCTTTGAAATCTTTGATAATTCACATTTAGCAAGCTTTTTTGTGTGGTGACGATTTGAAATGATTATG
>PKSZ01000003.1 GCA_002869425.1 Marinilabiliales bacterium | reverse complement strand
TCTTGATCATAGTTATTTTGAAGTATATAAAACAGCTCCTGCGCCAAATCAGGGAACATAAAAGTTACTTTTTGCAGGAAATAAATGGAGTACATTTTAATTGCAATTGCCTCTTTTGCATTTTGAACAATGCCAAAACAAATATTGGTTAATTTGCCAAGATCATCGTCGCCCAGTTCCACTTTTCTTAAGAATTTCAATGCATTTCTTCGAAATGCCTGAGTAGTATCACCCTCCAAAGCATCAATCATTTCGTGCATGTATGGACTTACTAATTGAGGTTTTTGCTCAACAACGACCTCAATTGCCCATGCTGCTCGCTGAGCGGTCATATTCTTTTCCTTAAAAAAAATCTGCATCAAATCTTCAATATCAGAACCTTCCTTTACAATTCTCACACCCAATTCTATACACACATCTTTGGGCAAAGGTTCATTTAGTAACTTAAGATCCATTACTTCTATAAAACTTATAAATACACTCTATTTCCACAAATAAATCATTACGACAAATATCAGCGACAACAATTACCGGCATACATTGAAAATTATTAAAGAGAACTTCTTCCAAACCATGCACATTACAGCCCGGTCTCACATAACATCTCAATTGCATGCAATTCATATCTGCTTCCCATTTCAACATTTCTTCCGCTCTTTCTGTGAGTATCTTTATATTTTCAATTGTTTTAAACAATTGTTTCTCTGGATTATTCTCATAAACAGTTTGCTGATTTTCAATGGATGCTGTTCCTGAAACAAAAAACATAGCTTTATCACTACCGATCAGAATCTTACCTCTCTCGAACTTAGGGCTTCGCAATTCATCTCTATCCTTCCCAACCAGAACCTGAACTGAATACTGATGAGCATCTGCCTGAACCGCACTTCTTACTGACTTTACTTCCAATTGATCATCCAGCAAACCAAAACCGGCAAGGAGAACCCCGCCACACTGCTGACCAATGCCCGTTGCACTAGGATAACCAAATTGAAAATCATCTGAATATATCTCTGATCTTACATTATTGAATTTCTGATAATTCTGTCCATCCTCTTCTTCATCCAATATTCGCTCAATATAATTCCATTGCCTGATAACCTGTGTATGACTTAAAGCATAATCCCGGAACAGGGCATCAAGATCATTAAATGCCTCATCGGCAGAGATATTTTGTGAGATATAAAAATAAGTAAGTGCCTTATTCTTCTTATAACTTACAAAGTTATTCAAACAAGCCTCCTGCTTATCCCACCCCTCGTCCATATAAAAAAATTCACCAACTAAAACTTCATCAATAAGAGACTGTACCGGAAATACAAGTACAAAACCATCTTTGTTTGCTTTCAGAATCTGTTTCTCAATGCTTGATTTCTTTGAATGATATTCTTCTGCTGAATCAAATTTAAAGAAGATTGTAATCAAAGGAATGACAGCTTCACTCATAAACAATTCAAGCTTATTTGTTAATGTTTTAACTGCACGATTAAAACTTTCAGATTCCTTTATATGGACTACTTTGTAGTGAAACATAAGCATCGTTAATAACCATAAAGTTAAAAATATTAATCGTCAAAGTTAAATAAATGATAATGCACAAAATATTTTATAATATTGTGCAACCCTCTAAAAAAAGCATTGTCTTTAATAATCAAAATAGCACAGAAACATTGAAAACCGATTACGCAGACATACATAGGGATCTGGTAGAAGGTAGCAGAAAAGGTAATCCAAGAGCTCAATATGAGCTATACAGGTTATATTCAAAGGCTATGTTTAATATTTGCTACAGGATGATGAACAACAGAGAAGAAGCTGAAGATATGCTTCAGGAATCTTTTACTTATGCATTCTCAAAGCTTAACTCTTTTCACTATGATTCGAGTTTTGGGGCATGGTTAAAACGAATTACAATCAATAAATGTATCAATGAGCTGAAAAGAAAAAAGACGGATCTGGTTTTATCTGAAAACATGCATGCATTTGAATATAAGTCCAGTGAAAATGAAACGATAGATGAAAGTAAAATCCAGTTTGAGGTAAATCAGGTAAAAAAAGCAGTAGAAAAACTTCCGGATGGCTACAGGATAATTTTCTCCCTAGACCTACTGGAAGGATACGATCATACTGAAATTGCCAATATTTTAGGAATATCTGAATCAACATCGAAATCACAATATATGCGTGCAAAACGCAAACTTCTTCAAATACTAAAAAAAGACGGCTATGAGAGATAAATTAGAAGACTTCGTTCATAACAAACGGGAGGAATTTGATTCCTACGAGCCCTCTCCTGATGTATGGGATAGGATTATAAGTGATAATAAACAAAAAAATGGAAAAAGACGCTCATGGTTTAGCATTGGTTGGAAAGTAGCTGCAGGTATTGCCATTTTTATTGCCAGTTACTTCTATCATGATTATATGAGCAATAAAACCAATTCTTCAACACAGATAGCCAATAACGATCATAAAGTATCCATTCAGGATATCCTCATCCCTGAAGTTGCCGAAGCAGAAGCTTACTACGGTAGTCTGGTAAATGACAAGATGGTTGAACTCAAACAATTTTCAAATATCTATCCTGAAATTGAACACGATGTAATGAGTGATCTTAGTGAATTGGATAGTGTTTGCATTGATTTAAAAGAAGATTTAAAAGACAATATTGACAATGAAGAAATTATCAATGCAATGATTCAAAACTACAGGCTTAAACTACAAGTACTGGAAGACATTCTGGATCAGCTGGAAAAATCTGACAAAACAAACAATAACGAAAACCTTCGCCATGAAATATAAAATAACTGTATTATCAACGATTCTAATACTGTTGCTGGTGAACCTGGGGCAAGCACAGCTATTTAAAGAATATGAAAAAATAACAAAAGCATATTCTGTAGGACCAGGAATGACTGTAGAGGTTGATAACAAGTATGGTAAGCTCCATGTAGTGCCCTGGAATAAAGATTCTGTCCGATTTGATATCGAAATCCTGACTGAAGGTGATTCTGAAGAAAAAATGGAAAAAATTAATGATAACATTAAAATAGATTTTACTGAAACATCATTTTATATTGTTGCCAAGACCGATTTTGGAACAAAGTACTCCGGTTTTTTTGGTGATATTAAAGAACTGGCAGAAAGTATTAGTAGCAGCAACAGAGAAGTGGAAATTAATTATATTATCTATATCCCCGAATACGTAGACCTTAAATTAACAAATAAATATGGTGATATTTACTCCTCAAATCTTAAAGGAAATGTGAACATTCAACTTTCAAATGGCGATCTTAAATTAAACAACCTCAGCGGCAATGCTGATATTAATGTAAGATTTGGCGATGCTGTTATAAATTCGGTTAATGATGCGAGGATAAGCCTTTATTTTTCTGAATTGTTTCTAAAAAAAGGAAAAAATCTGAATTTCGATACAAAGTCTTCCAAAATAACGGTTGAACAATCCGAAATACTAAAAATCACCTCCAAAAGAGACAAATATTACTTACAACAAGTCAAAAATATTTATGGTAATTCAAGCTTTTCAGACTTCTGGATTTATGATATCAACAAAGAGTCCAACTTCACAGTCAAATACGGACATTTCAACATGGAATATATCCAACCGGAATTCTCAATCATCAATCTTACTTCAAAGTATTCTGACATCAACCTTTTCTTCGACAAAAAAGCTGCATTTAATTTTGACATTTGCTATGAAGATACAGAACTTATGATTCCGGCAGAAAACAGCACTGTAGAGAATAAAATTCTGGAAGGAGACGAAAAAAAGAAATTAAGCATTGGCAATATTGGTTCCGGGAAAACAAATTCCGTTCTCAAAATTGCTTCTGAAGAAGGAAGTATAAATATTTTTCTAAAATAATGCAACGATTGAAAAATTTCTTTGTCATTGATTGTAAGAAATATCTTTCAACAATTGAAAATTTATACCCAATGAAAAAGCATAGAAATCTCATCACAATAGGCCTTTTACTTTCTGGAATAACATTGATGTATTCATGTATGAGTCCCTTTTACAAATGCATTCGCGGAAACAATGAAGTAGTTACAGACAGTATTTATCCCAATGATTATTATACTGGCATTGTTCATGAGGGAGACATGGAGGTTATCATCACCCAAGACACCATAAATCAAGTAATTATTGAGGCTGAAAGCAATCTTATAAACTACATATATGCCAAAGTAAAAAATGACTATCTGGTTATAAAATACAGAGACAACAGATGTATTAGAGAGAATTACCCGGTAAAAGTCTATGTAAAGGCAACAGAAATTAATTATATAAACCTTACAGGTTCAGGAAATATACAAACCGATTCAATAACAGGGAACCAACTTGAAATCGAACTTTCGGGCTCCGGAGATATAAACAGCATTGCGAATGTTGATTATGTAGATGCAAAAATTACAGGCAGTGGGAACATTAATCTTAATGGATCCTGCGAAGAAACAGATTTCGACATTATTGGATCCGGTAATATCAATGCATTTGATTTGGATCAGAATAAATGTTTTACCAGAATTGCAGGAAGTGGAGATATGCGTGTTAATGTTTCCGAATTTCTGGATATTAATATTACCGGTAGTGGTGATATCTATTATCTTGGCAATCCTGATTTATCTGTGAATATTACAGGAACCGGAAGTGTAATCAGCTACAATTAAACGATTTGAAAAGATTCCTAATAATAATAACATCTCTGTTTTTTACTTGTCAATTCCTTATGGCTCAGGATTATATTAAAGCTATTGGACTTAGAGGTGGATATTCAGGTGGTATTGATTACAAATACTTTATCAATGATGATTATGCATACGAAGGGATATTAACTATGCGATGGGGTGGTACAAAACTGACTGCTCTGAAAGCATATCATCAACCATTTATGTGGAACTATAGCGATAAAATTTTTACCTATTGGGGGTATGGTGCACATGTTGGACATTATAACAAGTTTAGTTACAGCTATTTCATGAGTCCTTCATCACGTCCAATACGAAGAAATCTGTACTATACTGTTATTGGTCTGGACGGCGTTTTGGGAATTGAATACAGAGTATTAAAATACCCCATTGTATTTTCTGTGGAATACATCCCTTATTTTGATCTTTTCGGACCAAACTATTTTAATTTTCACTTTGGAGATGGTTTTATTTCTATACGATATACATTTTAAAAACTATAACTATGAAAACAATAACACTAAGCTTTGTAATCATTCTTCTTTTCTCTTTTGCTGCTTTTTCTCAATCAGAGAACAATGATGAAATCAAAACTATTTTTGGAAAAATAGACAGTCACGGTGGTTATCTTGGCTTTGATATAAGTGTATCAGAAATCGACGGTGAAAACGCAATGTTTATTGGTGGAAAAGGAGCCTGGGTTATTGGTCATGGATTCTCTGTTGGACTTGCCGGTGGTGGATTTTTTAATGATTATCACTTTAACGAGAAACTGGGAGAAAATGTAAACCTTGAAGGAGGCTATGGAGGCCTTCTGCTTGAACCCATCATACTGCCTAAATTTCCCGTCCACATTTCCATGCCTGTATTGCTGGGGTTAGGAGGTGTTTCTTACACAAGTGATTATTACAACACAATGGATGATGAATGGTCTAATTTTATTGAAGCCGGTGATGCTTTCCTTATTGTAGAACCAGGAGTGCAAATTGAAATGAATCTGGTACGATCCGTTCGTGTATGTGTTGGTGCCAGCTATAGATATACATCAGAACTGGATCTTGATTATCAATATACGGGTGTAAATAACGATGTGTTAGATGGCCTAAGCTTTGGAGCTTCAATAAAATTTGGTAAATTTTAATATTTCTTATACAATACTTTAAACATCTTTCTTTTCTTTGTAGGAAGATAAAATAATTGTAATCAGGAATGAAAAAACTGTTGATACTGTTTTTCCTGCTTGGCTTTTCTTTCATTAGCTTAGCCCAAAAAGCAGAGAAATATACAATAAGCGGGTATGTTAAAGATAAAAGCACTGGTGAAGGACTCATTGGTGCTTCTGTATATTTACCTGATGCCAAGCTCGGTACAACAACAAATACATATGGATTTTACTCCATGACGCTGAAAAAAGGTGAATATAAAATTTTATATTCTTACTTAGGCTATGGAGATATAACCAAAACGGTTAACCTGAACAAAGACATTAAGCTTACAACTGAGCTTCAGCCTTCTGCTCAAATGCTTGAAGCTGTAGATATTACAGCAGAAAGAAAAGATGCCAATATCAAAAAGGTTGAAATGAGCGTAAATAAAATCCCCATGCGTACAATAAAAAAAATGCCGGCATTTCTGGGTGAGGTTGATGTACTTAAAACAATACAGTTATTACCGGGCGTAATATCCGGTGGAGATGGATCTACAGGATTTCATGTACGAGGCGGTAGCGCTGATCAGAACCTGGTTCTTTTGGATGGTGCTCCTGTATACAATGCCTCTCATTTCGTTGGATTCTTTTCAGTTTTCAACAGCGATGCAATAAAAGAGTTCAAACTATATAAAGGAGGTATTCCTGCTGAATTTGGAG
>PKSZ01000126.1 GCA_002869425.1 Marinilabiliales bacterium | reverse complement strand
TAAAAGGTGGAGCCAATTTATTTTTCACAATTTTCACTCTTGTCCTGTTTCCACTTACATCATCACCATCTTTTAACTGGCCAATCTTTCTTACGTCCAAACGAATGGATGCATAAAACTTCAGCGCATTACCTCCGGTTGTTGTCTCTGGGTTTCCAAACATAACCCCTATTTTTTCTCGAAGCTGATTAATGAAAACACAACAAGTTCTAGTTTTACTGATATTGGCAGTAAGTTTTCTTAAAGCCTGTGACATCAAACGCGCCTGCAAGCCCATTCTCGAATCACCCATCTCACCGTCAATTTCTGCCTTTGGTGTAAGTGCCGCAACCGAATCCACTACAACAATATCAATTGCTCCAGAACGGATTAAATGATCTGTTATTTCCAATGCTTGCTCGCCATTATCTGGTTGAGAAACAAGTAAATTTTCAATATCTATTCCCAATTTCTGAGCATAAAACCGATCAAATGCATGTTCAGCATCAATAAAGGCTGCTATACCACCTTCTTTCTGTGCTTCAGCAATAGCATGCAAAGCCAAGGTTGTTTTACCAGATGATTCCGGGCCATATATTTCAACAATCCGACCTTTAGCATAACCACCTACGCCTAACGCCATGTCTAATGAAAGAGATCCTGATGATATTGATGGTTCATTAACAACAGCATCATCCCCCAGCTTCATAATTGTACCTTTCCCGTAGTCTTTCTCTATCTTACTAAGTGTAAGCTGCAATGCTTTCAGTTTCTCTTTATTCATTTCTTTATCCATATTCAAGTATTTTAATCGATTGAGCAAAACAAATATATCTCAATTCTCTCGAACCTAGCTATATTCTTTTTGAAACTTTATTAACATTTTTTAGCTCATTTTATGGAATTTTATTGAAATCGCATCATTATTTTAGATATGTACATGTAATTGTGAAGAAATATATAAGACATAGCCTTTGTAGATAACTTATTATTATTATTTTTAGCTGTTTGGTTAAAGTATTTCTTCATGGTATGTAATAATGCTGTGATTAGACATATGAACAAAATTAAAAATTTCATAATATTCGTTTTCAGCCTATTGCTGATCTTCTTTGCAGAACAAGCCTTTGCTCAGGAATTAACAGGAGGTGAAACTGAGACAAAACAGCAGGCAGAATTACTGTTCGATAATGAAAATTTTTCTGAAGCGCTGCCTATGTATTCTCAACTTTTGAGTTTATACCCCAAAGATCCTGTTTATAACTATCGTTATGCCGTCTGTTTGGTTGAAACAAATGGAGATATGAGCAAAGCTATAGAGTATCTGGAATTTTCCCACACAAAAGTGGATGATCCCAAGGCCTATTACTATTTGGGGAAAGCTTATCACTTAAATTACAATTTTACCGAAGCGATTAAAAACTATCAAACTTTTATCTCCAAAGCCAAAAAAAAGGAAGTAGAAGATTTAAATGTTTAACAAAAAATCAATATGTGTAACAATGGAATTGAGCTCATAAAATACATCAGCGATTTAATCGTTCTTGAAAATAAGAAAATAAAAAGCAACAACTTTTATTATAGCTATGAACTTGGTGATTTTGGCGGAAGCATTATTGTAAAACCAGATGAATATAAAACCAAATACGATAAGAAAGGTGGAGATAAAGATATTATGTTCCTTTCCAACAAACTCGGTGTTATTTACTATTCCAGTTACGGAGAAAAAGGTAAATCAGGTAAGGATATTTACATGATTAAAAAAATTGAAGACGGGAACTGGTCCGAACCTATAAACCTGGGGCCCGTAATCAATACACCTGCTGACGAAGATTATCCTTTCATACACCCGGATAGTATTTCTCTTTATTTCTGTTCCAAAGGACATAACAGCATGGGTGGCTATGATATTTTTAAGTCTGTTTATGATACCATTTCAAAGACCTGGGGAGAACCAGTAAATCTTGATTTTCCAACTAACTCTCCTTATGATGATATACTGTATATTACAGATACCAATGAGAATTATGCATATTTTGCATCCAATAGAGAAACTTTTGGTGATAAAATTTCTGTATATAAAATTCAGGTTGATAAAAACCCAATAGAAAAGCAATTCAACAGTCTGGATTAAATTATCATGAAGAGCAAGCTAGAGGTTACTCCAATTGCTGCTGTAAATTCAATGAATGAATCAGACATGCTTTCGAGTTCAAAATCATCTGGCATTTCGGATCAGAATATCAGAGCCATGGGATTTGAGTTCGCAGAAGTTGAATTGGCTGAGGTAACCAGTCCTGATATTGTTCTTGATGCAGCTAAAAAAGATGCTGAACAGATTTCAGATGATGCTAAATACACATTCAAAGAATCTGTGCAGGCATACAAATTTGCTGAAAGGAAAAATAATGAAGCCAATAAGGCACAATCAGATGCTGATTTTGCATTCATTGAAGCAGAAAAAGCAGTTGATGAAACACAAAAGAAAGAACTATTAAAGAAAGCCACCCAGTTGCAGGAAGATGCTGACAGGTTAAAAAAACAAGCAGTAACAGCATTCAATATTGCAAATAACCTGGACCAAGTAGCTAAAGAAAAACAAAAACTTGCAGACGAAACCAGCAATCTTGCTGAAAATATGAGTTCTGAAGATAAAACAGCTGAAGAACTGGTCTCTGATTTGAATACAAACAGAGAAAATGTAATGGCTAATGATAAAAAGCTAACCAGTATCGATGAAGAATTGGCTGTTAGAAAAACGGAATTAGAAAAAACCAATAAAGAATTAGAAGATTATAAAACTAATAGCTTACAAACTAAATCTGAGCTTAATTCTTTACAAGATGAAATAAAAACAATAAAAGACAGGATAAATGAGTCGCCTGAAGGAGACAGTGAATACGAACAGATTCTGAATACCAAGCTGGATGAGTACAAATCTAAAAACGAGGAGTATGCTGAAGCAGTAAAACAACAAAAACAAGCAGAACTTGAAGTTAATAACTTAAACGATGAAATTGCATTCCTGAATGAACTAACAGAAAATGTTGAAAAAGATACAAGCAATATAGAAGACCTCGAAAATTCATATGACGAATTGGTTTCAGAGGATCTTAAAAATGACATCTTTAATAAAGACCTTGAAGCAGATGAAGGTTTTGCCAAAACAGTTGTAAATACTGAGCAGGAAGTGCTTGCTGAAGCTGATGATTTCGTTAAGGAGATTGAAGCAGATATAGCTTCTGACAATAAAAATTCAGAGACATCAGATATTGCTGAAAATGTAGATAATTCAGACAATCAAGAGGCTATAGTTGAAGAAAATACGTCTGAAAATAGTGAAGTATTAGCAGATAATACTGAGAATAATGATAATGTACAGGATACACCTCCTAGCAATTCTGAAGAGGAAGAACCCAACACAGAAGAAGTTAAAGATAACACATCAAACGAAACAGTAACAGAAGATATTGAGGAAATAACTACTGAATCATATGAATCTGAGGATGCAAATAAATTACTCCAGGAAGCCAAAAACGATCAACAGGTTGCACAAGGTCTTTTAAATGCTGCCAGCCAAAAAGAAACTGAATTGAGTTCAATTTCAGACGAGGATAAAAAGACAGCCCTGCAAACTGAAATCAGAGAAATGAAAGATTTGGCCAACTACAAAATAGAACAGGCCAAACAAAAAAGCGAGCAGGCAAAACAGGCAGAAGACCAATATCTGGCACAAAATGTATCTAACACAGACAATACAGTACCAGAAAACAATCAAGAAGTTTCAGAAACAGCAGAAGTTAGAGACACAAGCACTGTTGTAGAAGAAATTAAAGTTGAGGAAGATACAAGTCCGGTTGACGTAGCAGAAGATAACGTATATTTTGCCAATGCTGATGAAAATGAAACACCTGAGATACAGTTCGAGAAGCAACTTTTCAATGCCAAGTACTATGAGAATCTTGCTCAAGAACAAAAGCAAAAAGTAGAAATAATGCAGCGTGGAGCTGATACAATTTCTGACTCTAACACCAAAAAAGCCATTTCAAAAGAGATTGAGAATCTGATGAAACAGGTGGCTCAAAATAAAGAACTTGCAAATCAAAGCTATAAAAATGCAGATGCTCTTAAAAAACAATACAGTGGGCAAATAGCCAATACAGATATTTCACCAGCAGAACTTACATTAAAAGCATCTGTATATGTCCCAAAAAACGATCTGCCAATAACTGATGATGACAAAAAAGAAATCAGATCTGCACGTGTTAACAGAAGCAATGCAACTCCAACATTTGAGGAATTTAGTAATTTGAACAAAGAATTATCAAACCTAAAACAAGCTGAAGAAAATACGCGCAAAAAGAAAGAAAAAGAAGAATTACAAAAACAAATTGATGAAGTAGTTAAGCAAGCCGAGGAAAAATTCAACAACTATAATCAAATTGTTGAATTGGCCAACAAAACAGAGTATAAGGCATACCAGAAATCATTGGATAACAACCGTGTTATTGCGGAAGACAATAAGGTAAAGACAGCATACAACCTTGAAAAAGAAGCGAACATATTTTATGAAAAGGCGAATTTCTCAAGGCAAAACTCAATGTTCATCGAAGATTTCAAAGAAAGAACCGACGAATTACTACTAGCCAAAAATCTTGAATTAACAGCGATTGAAAAGCAAAAACATGCACTGGACTTATATACTGAGGCTCAGGAAGAAGGCGTTGGAACGGTAGAAATAGCCAGTCAGGAAACAGAAGCTGGTAGAAAAGCTGAACTTACACTGCTGACAGAGGAAGAAGAACAAATAAAAGAATATAGAGGATTACTAGACAAAGCATCAAAGCAGGAAAAAGAAGCGGAAAACGACTATTCTGCAGCTTCAAACATGTTAGAAGAAGCTAAAAATTTATATAGTGAAAAAGAAAAAGATAAGCTGATAAAAGATGCTACAGCAGATAAAAAAAGAGCCACTGATATTCTTCTTAAAGCATATGACAATCATCACAAGGCAGACAGCATAAAATACAATTTATACAAAAATCAATTGGAACAGTTAAAGGAAAGCCTGACTAAAGTTGAAAATAATGATTTAGTTGCTAATCAGTATCTTAAAGAAGCCGAATTTTACTATACTGAAGCCAAAAATATTAGGAAGCAAGCAGACACCATTCAGAATACAGACGATCAGGTAAAGCTTCTCAGAAAAGCAAAAATTCTAGAAAAACAAGCATTAACAAGTCAGGAAATTGCACTGGATGTATTAATTGAGCCAGATCCTGTAACATTTACAGTAAACAATGAACTGGTTATTGTTGATCGCTTACAAGCAATGAATCAGCCTATTGATGTTAGTATGGTTGAAAGATACAGAGAAGCCAAAATAATCGAAAAATTGGACTTGGATGAACTTGATTTAAAAGCACTTGATGAAGCCAACATGATATACAAAGAAGCTGAAAGAAATCTGTCTACTGTAGATATGATTGAAGAAGATATTAAAGCTTTGAATGATATAATTAACTCATCAGCCAGTAAGAAAGAAAAGAAAAAAGCATCTAAGCAACTAAATAGGCTAAGCAAAGAAAAATGGGATTACCAGTTTGCTGCAATGGAAAACTATGAAAATGCCAATGACTACAAATATTGGGTATATAAAGAAAACCTTGAAAAAGTAAGAACCCCTGGAAATTCAGATAAAGCCAGAATGGGTAGACAACTGGAAAAAGAAGCAGACAAACACTACAGAGAAGCAAAACGACTTAGAGATAAGGCTTTTTATGTTGAAACAGATAAAGAATCCTATGATTTAATGTATGAAGCAAGCTTACTTGAAGAAAAAGCACTAGAAAACAATCAGAAAGCCTATGGCATGTATCTTGATCTTCCATCAATTACTGAAGATAGTGCTATGCTGGCTTCAAAATACAATGAAACTTCACCTGGAATTTCAGAGGATAATATCATCAAAACAACTGCGGATATAACACCACTAACCAACCCTAACGATACAACAAATCTTTCAGATAATACAAATGATGTAACATACAATGAAGAAACTGATGAAGGACCAGAATCGGAAAATATTGAAAGTGGGACTATTATTTTCTATGATGACACTCCAATAGATAATTCTCCTGAAGATGAAACAGAGGATACTTCAGATGTTGTAAGCAATGAAATTATACCTACGGCAGACACCACAAAAATTGAATCACCAGAAACAGAATTATTGGCTGAAAATACAAATCCTGAAGAAAATAATGAACCTGAGGTAGAGACGGAAACAGTAACTGAGCCCGAGACGGAAACAAGTGATGTAAACAATAATGAAATTACGGAAACAGAAACAGTAACTGAACCAGAGACAGAGACAGAGACAGAGACAGAAATAGTAGCGGAACCAGAAACTGAAACAAGTGATATAAACAGTAATGAAATTACAGAAGTTGAAACTGAAATAACGGAAAATAATACATCCGAAGAACCTTCAATCAGCACTACCAATTTTGATGATGCTTCTATTAAAGAAATAGCTGAGCTATTGATAGCACGAGGTTATGGTTATTCATTCAATCCTGACATTCAATATTCTGAAAACAATCCTATTC
>PKSZ01000163.1 GCA_002869425.1 Marinilabiliales bacterium | reverse complement strand
TCCGGCTCTTCCACAACAGGTTCTTCTTTTGGTACATCCGTTGATTCCTTAGGAGGAGTAGTCTTTTTATTGTCCTGCTTAACATTTCTTTCTCCCGTACAGGAAAACAATACTAAAGTAATGCTGGCGATCAATATGCTTGTTATTATTTTCATAATTGTAATATTTTACGTAAAAATACTAAATTATTGATGAGTAACAACAAATTGTTTTGTGAAAATATTTGAAGAATTCGAAATAACAATATTATAAATTCCTGCAGCATATTCATCTTTATGAATTAGAAGCTCATGCTCTGTGCTTCCACTATTGAATTCTTTTTTAGAAACAGCCCTGCCTTGATTATCAATTACATATAGTAATGTTGATTCGTTTGCATTTGATCTGAATTTTACAATGATATTGTTTTCACCTGGTTTATTAATTATGAAAATATCATCCAATTCCGGCCTGTTACAGCTTGAATATATAGTGCTTAAAACCTCTGTTTTACCATCAAAATCTCTTTGAGAAAGTCTGTAGTACATATCTCTCTCGGCATTTTCTACAATAAAATGATAAAGTGATACAGATGTTTTGTCGTTGGTACCTTTTACAGAGCCTACCAGTGAATAATTACTGGCATCTATACTTTTTTCAATAAAGTAGTAATCATTATTAACTTCTTCAGTTGATTCCCAGCTTCAAACAATATCAGGGCCTTCACATGAATAATCAAATGAAATGAGTTTAACTGGAAGTGGAACAGGAGCCTTACCAATTGCAAAGTGTGAAAACTGGGAAACCTGATTTCTTTGAGCAAATCCAGAGGCTACAGTTCTTCCATCTGTAGATGCAGCATTTAGTGTACCTGTTGATTTGCCAGCCCAATCACCTGCGTTACCAGAAGAAGAACTTCTTTTCAATGGTCCAAATTGATTGTCAATTAAACCCACAAAGCCATTTCCATTGGGGCTGCCTGAAGCATCGTAACCCAGTCCGTCATCAAACCAAAGTTTTATAGAATATGAACCACTTGAAGGTTGAACATTTGGATCGATTTGCCAAATTCCTTCAGTTGCTATTTCTGTATATGGTGTTTCATCGTCTACTGCAAGAGCAGGGTCAAGACTTCCTGTATTTGAAAATGAGTCCATAAACTTAGCATCAAGGTATGTAATTCCGCTTAATGTATTACTAACAATTTCTGCAAGTGTATACCTGTCAAGATTTCCAACAGGTAGAGCATAATCATTTCCGCTTGCAAAATATTTTCTGAAATTACCATTTACATAGCTATACGAATTATGACCAGTAACGTCAGCGGGATCTGTAGTTATCCCAATTACCTTATATACATCAGTATTAAACAAGCCTTCAATAAATGTAATGGTTTTATTAACCGTAATATCATCCAGCAAAGATGCTCCATCTCCAGTATTGTCAATTGTAAGATTGTAATAAGGATCTGCGTTTGATTTTACATTTTGATTGATACTTGAATTAAACGTTACCGTAGAACCGCTATTAGCAGTAAAATCTGAATTGTTTATCCAATGACAAGCTGCTGTGATATCTGAGTTTGCAAGCAATATCAGATTTCCATTATTTGTAACGGAATCTGAAATGTCAGATGTGCCTGTTATCATTGTTTTAGAAGTGTTTACAGATAAAGTATAGCCAGGATCTACTTTTACTTTCCGGAATGCGCCATCAGAAATAACTCCATTGAAAAGTATTGTACCCAACACTCTCAGCTTTGCATCTGTATATATTCCATCATCCCCATTTATTTCTTTGGAAGTTCCGTCCATAATGAAATAATTGAGATCATCAGTTTGAACAAAAGAACCATTATTGGTCAGGTTTCCTGAAATCCATAATCCATCTAATGCTGAGCAGTTTGTTATGGTAATAAGAAGTGTGTTTGATGATGCGTCCGTTGTACTTATACAACTAGCATTCGAAATCATTGTACAACTAATTTCATCATAATTTGCCAGCGTAGAAGTGGAGAAAGTATTGGAATTTGTACCCACATTACTTCCATTGTTCATCCATTGATAGCTTGGTGTTCCTCCGTTAGTAGGCGTTGCAGTAAATGTTACTGTTGAGCCTGTACATATGGTGGATGCATCTGCAGAGATTGTTACGCCAGGTGTTACAATCGGATTAACGGTTATCAGAATGGAGCTGCTGTTACTTGTATATGATCCAGAAGTAACAACTCTTCTGTAATATGTGCTAATGGTAAGAGCAGTTGGTGTATAATTAATATTTGTTGCACCAGAGATATCTGTCCAGTTGGTATTGTCTGTGCTTTTTTGCCATTGATAGGTATACGTTCCAATACCACCTGTAGGTGTTGTTCCGGTAAGTTCAGCAGGAACTTCTTCACTACAGATTGTTTGTGCAGAAGAAACACTATTATTTGTCAATGGTCCTGGTGTAAAACATGAAATATTGGCTTCCCAACCATCATATGTAACAGATCCGTCGGATGTAAATTCAAATGTAAGTTGGCCTGTTCCGTTTGTTGCAATTATTGTGAAAGGACAAACTACACTGTGTCCTGCGTACGTACCAATAGATGTTGCCGCAGTAGTAGCTCCATCGAATGCTTCCAGTACATCCAGTGATTCACTGTCGAAATTGGTGAATGTAACTTTAAGCATATCACCTGGAGTGGAAGGGGTTAAAGTAATAACATGATTTTCGCTGTCACTGTAATCTGCAGATTCATCACCAGAGTCATAGAAATTGCCGGAACATACTGATTGGTCAGCATCATCAATAGAAAAGCATGTAACTACTAGAATTTCTATTATGTTTGAATATACAGTACCCGCACAAGGCGAATTTGTAACTGCAGCCCTGTAATATCTGTCGCTCAATAATGCATCTGTAGTATAATTGCTTGTTGTTTCACCGGAACCAGCTGTTACATTTGTCCATCCTGAAACTCCATCAGCAGACTCTTGCCATTGAATATTACTATTATAACCAATTAGGTTAATGCTTGTAGTAGTTCCATTACAAATTTGGTTGGATGCTGCGTTTGCAGTACCAGCTGTAGGATCTTCTTCTACAGTAACAGTGCTAATTGTTGAGTAAGATGTACAGGTTGCACCGGATACAGCTGCTCTGAATTTTGTTGTCTCAGTGAGAATACCAGTTGTATAAGCAGCTGTTGTAGCTCCAGATCCTCCAGTAACATTATTCCATGTACTTCCTCCGTCTGTAGATTCTTCCCATTGGATACTTGTACCAGAAGTTGAGTGTCCGGATAAGGTAAGATTAGTTGCGCTTCCCGAACAAAGTGTAGGACTCGCTGCGGTAGTTGTTCCTCCGTTTTCAACGCAGTACGACATGGTAAATTTAACATTTGGTCTATTGTATGAACGTCCATCGTAAGTTGGTGGTGTTGTATTATCATCTACACCGTAATTCACATAATAGGATGCGGTGGTAGTGGAATTTACCTGGTAATTATCTCCATAGCTACAGTAACTACCATTATCGCCCCAATATACTTCCACAATCAGGTTGTCAGCTCCGTTATATGAAAAATCTGTTATATCAAAAGTGCACCAGCCTGTTGAACTAGGCATTGTGTAAGATGCTGCTGAAAACACAGTTGTTGCACCTGACATACTTTCAAAATTTCCTCCAGGAAACTCTGTTGTGCTGGTGTGTTTTAAATTAATGGTGAGATTAGATAAGGTTTGATCTGCCAGATCGCTTGTTGCATAGCTTAAATCAAATGCAAGATGTGTAATATCTCCTGAAATTCCAAGTTCAGACTGTTGAAATAAGATTTGTGTTTTCTCATTCTCATAATAGTTATCAAACGGATTATCAGTTGCTGTTGTTCCTGTTCCCACTATTACGATAGATTTGATTTGTCTGTTTCCTGCCGGATTTGTTACTGTGGGCGTTTCTGTGCTGCCTCCAACTGTTATGGATGTACATTGTGCATCAATAAAATTGTCCGTTACAGCAGTACTGGTAATATCATATGTAAGCCAGAAATAGTTTGTTCCTATGCTCAATGTTTGGCTTGGAGTAATTGTAAAAGAGCCGTTAGGTGATGGAATAGTGCTACCAACCTGAGCTGATGTTGCAAATGTACTCGTTGTGCCGGTATACCATAATCTTGCGTTTTCAATGTCTGTAGTAGGTGCATCACAACCTGTTGTGTTAAATGTAAAGGATGTAACATCAATCGGTGAAGTGGAACCGCTGGTTACGATTTCAATTCCAATTACTTCCTGGTTGGTTGATCCTACTACTACATCAGACACCGTATTTTGCGTTACAGTAGATGATGAATATGTCATTGGTAATGTAACAACATTTACCGTATAATCCTCAGTTTCACCATATGACGAAAGGGGACAAGGTTCTGGAGTATCATTTTCAGTAGAAATAACTCTCATCCTGGTTGTACCTGTTAATGCAGTAACAGGTACCAAAACATCATACGTGCTTGGACTGGAAGAGGCATCATTTGCAATTTGATACTCTTCATCTGCATCATCAAAATCATTGTCCTGGTTCCAGTCAAACCATACCAATATGTCCTGGTTATAGGTTGAGTTAAAGCTTACCGATATTTCGTATGTTCCACCAGTTGATATTGTGGTACTCTGGCTTGTATAATCACCGTAACTTTCTGTTCCTTCCTGACCGGAATTGTTGTTTATGGTATTAAAAGTAACATTGGTAATCCATTCATCAGACATGTCTGAAAAGTCTGCTGTACAGTATAGCTGTACCACTCTGCTTCCCGAAGGATCGGTTGTGCTTGGCGTTTGTGAGGCAGCATCCACTGTAATACTGGAAATACTAGCGTCAACATTATTCCCTTCAATTGCGGAAGAGCTTATGTCATAACATAACCAGAAGTAATTTGTGCCTTCAGAAAGCGTTTGTGTTCCTGTTACATTATAACTGCCAGATGGTGACGCTGTGGTGCCAAATAAAGTAGTTGTAGAAAAAGTACTGGAGGTACCAGTATAATAGATTTTAGCATTGTTAATATCATTGGGGGCATTATCCGAGCCAGGCGTTCCAGCTGTAGATAAGGCAAAAGAAGTAAGATTAATTGGGTTGTTTGATCCCGTTGTTACTACTTCAATTCCAATAATTTCCTGATCAATGTCATTTGGGAAAAGAGCATCGGTATTGGTTTGCGTTACTGTACTGGATGCATAAACCATATCCGGAGGTATAGAAGTTGTAATGGAAATGTTATCCACTGCAATCGGTGGAGAATCCCCATAAAGACCATCATTTTTCCATGAAAAAACCAATCGCATGGTACTTCCTGCATTAGAACCATCAATGGTAATGCTTTCATTAGTCCATGTTAGTTGTTCACTATAATAAGTATCTCCAATTTGTCCGGTTGATAGACTTGTTCCTGCTGTAGGTGTTGTACTTGTTGGTACAAGAAAAACCTTAAGGTTATCATATGAACTTTCTCCATCACATTTCCAGTCGAAACTAAGATCAATAACCGTTTCTCCTGCAGGAAATGCGTAATCAACATAAAAATGAGACACCTGTGTAATTGAATTATCATATGTATTGGAAGTTCCCCCGTCATTAGAAATATAGGCACCATTAGAGCCTCCATTGTTAGCAGCAGTGCCAATTTCCCATTGGTTGGTAGCATCATTTACAACAGTCCATGCATTGTCTGCGAACGTTGTTCCTGTTTCAAAAGTACCATCAAAAGAGCCGGGGCATAATGTGGTTGAAATAGCATAATTACTTGCGTAATCATTAGTTCCTAAATCATTAACAATAACAACACTGGCATTGCCCGAAATATTGTCACCGTTGGTAATGTCATTTAGCACAATATCAAATTGGTGTTTTGCTGCAACTGCTGAAGGAATAGAGAATACAATTGTGTTACCAGTAGCAGTTGCTCCTAAAATTCCATTTCCATCAAAAGTGCCGTTCGTAAATGTTGAAGCGTCTGTACCCACAGGGAATGTAATGGTACATTGTTTGCCTGTGGCGGCTTGAACACTTGCATCGTTGATCGTTTTTTGAGTAAAAGTATAAGTAGTTACTGCACATCCATTTGTTGAACCAATGGTTACGCTATTTGAAAAAAATAACACATCCTGAGCCAGAACCCAAGTTGGAAGCCATAAAAACAGCTGTGCTATCAGAACTTTTAAGATGCTCTTTTTCATAATGTTATATTATCGTCCGGTTATTGATCTAAATTAGATATCTTCATTCCGTAATTAATAACTAGATTGTTGATAATGTTTACTTTATGGTTGTCTGAATCGTAGAAAAACTGTACGTCAGGACTGTTAATGGTTACATTGTAGAAATTAAAGTCACTTAGATTAACAGTGCCATCTAGTTTCTTATTGAATTCTTGCAGTCCTCCACCAGTAAAAAGAACTGTTCCGTATCTACAAATAAAATTACCACCATTATTAACCCAATCCCCGTAAATCGTCACCTGATTGTTTGTCGTGTTGATGTCAAAATACCCTGAAGTTAGAATATTGTCATTCATAATAGTAATTGGATCAATCAATAGAAGTTTACCGCTTTTGTCCATTACAACATCGTAAAAAGCATCATTATCTGAAGTGATNAGTTATTGTTTGATTGATTGTTCCTATGTAATTGACAGAACCTTGCTGGTATGCAAAGTCGCCTCCTGTATTGATCCAGTCTCCACCAAGATACATGTAAATTGTATGGTTTCCTGTTGAAACATCCAATAAGCCAAACTGGAGTGTTATGTCGTTATCCATATGCAAAGGATCATTGAGCAAAACACTATTTGATGTCGCATTTTTGTTTACTATCAAATCATACAGATGATTTGCATTGGTTGTAAAGTATTGAGGAGTTAAAGAACCATATGCTTCTATAATTCCCCCTGTTCCCGGTGTGAAAGTAGCTTCATAGAAGGTTACATCACCGCCAACTTTAATCTTTTTTGTGTTTCCGTATAAAATACTTGCTGAATTGTATGTAATAAGAGAGTTTGCAATTTCAATATTTTGTAAGAACTTAACATAACCACCCCATTTTTTCACACTGAGTTTTCCAAATTTTGAAGAGCCCAATAAGTTTCCATCCAGGGTTTGTTCATTTTTACCTTTGAATTCTACAATTGAAAGTCCTGCAGCAGAAACAGATCCGGAATTGTAATAATCACCATAAACATTCAATGAATCGCCGCCTAAAATACCAAGTGTAGCACCCGGGTTGATAGTAATTGATTTGCACATTGCTCCATATCCAACATGTATACTTGGATCGACACCTGAAATAATGGGTTGATAAACAGAGGAAGGAGCTATGATAGCATCAGTTGTACTATCTGGAATCCAACCGCATCCTCCCCAGTTTAATGGATCGAACCAATTAGTATTGGCTCCTCCACCAGTCCAGATAAGCACATCAGGTTGAGCAGGTACAGCTATCATACCATTTGAAAATGTTTCAAAATCAATGGAAAATCCAGAAGTACTATTTGAATAGTTACTTACATTGATTGCATATACTTCCCCGGCAGACACAGAAACGGCAGCTTGAAATGCACCGCCCCAGCTAGCTCCGGTATAATCCTCACCCGTATAATTGTTATTTGGAGGATTTGATGTTCCATCTCCGTATAATCCAGTTACACCAGTAGCATCGTAATCGCAACGTATGGGAGTATCATAGCCTGAAGCAATGCTTGCACAGGTCGATACGGGTGTACCATCGCTTTCGAACATTTGCCACATTGCAAAATCGTAATCCGTACCATCATCAGATAAACCTGCATAATCATTGGGTTCTATTGTAAATTGCAAGTCACCATTGGCTTCCATTGTAACAAGGTACCATGCAGAACCTCTTTCTGCTGTTGAAAGGCAATAGTCATCACCGAAATCACAAATATTTCCAATTGCTTGATATCCAGGGTCTCCTACGGTGAAACTTTCTGTGCATATGGAAACTGGCATATCACAATCCTGTCCAGGTGCAGGAGGAGCAGTTCCTTCAAATACGAGTATTGAAAATGTTCCGGTTAAATCCATATAGCCATCTACGCTTATATAATAGGTTTCTCCTGGAGTAAGTCCTGTTAAGGTAAGCCCTGAATTTTTATAATTCCATGTGCTTCCATCACAATCGGGTAAGTCATCATTACATCCAATAGGTGGGTCAGAAAGTGTGGAACAGTCACCATCATAAACGGCTATCATCGTATTAGTCAGCGTTAATAAATTTGTTCGGATAGTAACTTCTCCTGAAAGAGGAGCTTCAAAACTATACCATACTGTATTCATGGCTCCGTTTGTCCAGCAAGAAGGGCTGGCAGGTTCACCAGTTCCGCTTGTACATGCATTATCGCCCACTACAATTCCTCCCAGGGTTAGAGGGTAAGCATTGCAGGGAAGATCATTGGTTTGGCCGGTTGTCGTAGCTTCAACTGTTATATCAAACGGAGTATTGTATGCCCCGCTGTTGTCAGTTCCTACAATAATGTAATATGTTCCTGCAGAAGGAAAAGTAAGGCTTCCACTACAAGTAGTTGCTCCGTTAAAATATCCCAGGCATGAACTTGCTGCATCATCAACACATCCATCATAAACCTGGAATCCGGCATATTGGTTGGTGTTGTTCAGGCTTATAGTGATACACTCAGTACCGCTAGCTGTATATTCAAATACATAGTCTTCACCACTTTCATAATTGGTATTGCAGGATGCAGGATCAGCCGATGTATAATTATTTCCTGCGCAAGCTGTGGTTAATCCGGTCTCTGTAAAAGGAAGAGCGCCTATTACATGAGGAGTTATGCAATCCTGCCCTGTTGTTCCTACAATTGGAGCTGAAATGGATATATTGTATGCATTACATTCGCTAAAGGCAGAATATGAGTCGATTACTAAATAATAAGTTGTTCCGCTGGTTACATTTACACACAAAGATTTATTTCCACTGGAACTTTGAACATTGGTAACGCAGGAACCACCACCAGTAAATGGACATCCATCGTACAGAGCTATACTTGTGTATGATCCTGAAGATGTAATGTTGATGGTTATACTACCAGTAGTAGTTGGAGTAAAAACAAAAGTTTCGTCTTCTCCAGTATAATAGTCAGATGAGCCACATATGGTTGCATTACATGTATTTACGTCGTTTTGTTGACCACAGGTTGTCCTGCCTGTTGAAGTGTATGGTAATGAAGCTACGCTAACCATAGACGAACCTAAACCGGAAGGACATACAGCAGGAGCTGAAATGTATAAATCATAATCGATGCAACCGTAAAGGTATTTATCAACAATTAGATAATATGTTGTTCCTGCAATAACATTTGCACAGATAGATTCATTACCATCTGCACTTTGAGAAAATCCCACGCAGGAACCACCTTGTCCTGTGAAAGGGCAACCATCATAAAGCATCATTGAAGAATAAGAATCGTTGGATTCCAATGTGATTGAAATGGTTCCGCTCGTAGTGGGTGTAAATAGGAAAATTTCCTCTTCGCCACCATAGTAATTACCATCTCCACAGACTGTTACATCAAGGCTAGTAATATCGTTAACATTACCACAGGTTGTTCTTCCCAATGATTCATATGGAAGTGCAGGTACATTAACAACTCCGGTTCCAAGGTTTGCAGGACAAGTCATTGTGCCTATCTTACGGTACATTACTTTACACATTTTGTTACTACCCTGGCAGCTGACTTTGTTTAACAGTATTCTGTATATCCCATTTGCTGGTGCTGTCCATTGCAAATATGATGGTCCTTGTGATGTGCCGCAACCATCATCGTCATAAGCACCTCCGCCAACATAATTGCCCGAATTATCATTGATGGTAAATTCAACATCCAGTCCGGCTGAGTATCCACCATCCCCCGGACATAAGGAAAATAGGTAAATCTCACCAGCAGTGGCTGTAAAATCTACATACCTTCCTGGCTTGTAGTTTTCAAACTGCCAGTTCATTGTTGGAACAATAGTATTCTCATATATGTTGCCTGTACATTGAGAATATGAATTTTTTAAAGAAAGAAATCCTACTATTACAGATAACAGCAGGATTTGTATTGATAAGCTTTTCATAGCGTAATTTTTGACGTAAAATAAAGATAATCAGGGTTTGCGTTTTTCAGGGTGTCTATGCAGCCATTCCTCTTTGGCCGCTTTGTATCTTCTATTGTCTTCCTCCCTGTTTCCAGTGTCTTGAAACTTAGGAGGAGGGTCATCATCCTGCAACTTTACGGGTAATTCCTCGGCATGCTGACTTTTAAGAATGGCTTTATATTTCTCAGGATTCTTTTTCGACCATTCTAAAAGAGCTTTGTTGTAGTTTTCCAAATCCTGTTTTTCATGTCCTGTGGAAACATACATTGGGCAATAAGGATTTTGTTTGTACCACTCTGCTTTTCTTTTTTCAAAATACTCCTGGTCTTTTTCCGGATTTCCTGTATTAACAAATTTTGGAAAGGGAGGATGATCTTCAGAATACTGGAGTATGGCCTTTCTGTAATTCTTATGATCAGCTTCTTTGTTTCCTGTATCCTTATATTCAGGAAATGTTGGATCTTTGTACTCCTCAGGAATGGTAAGTTTTTGACAAAGAGTTACATTGTGTAAAACAAGTATGAACACCGAAACAAACAGCATTCTTGAAAAATGAACTGGCTGCATTTAACTAATTTTAGTTATAATTTAAATTATACCACCAAA
>PKSZ01000159.1 GCA_002869425.1 Marinilabiliales bacterium | reverse complement strand
GAATATAACCACTTCTTTGAGCACTATGAGTAACTTCAGTGATTACATCCTCTACCGATACAAAAATTCCTGCAATCACTACATCTTCATTGTTTAAAATGTCATCTATTGGTTCAACAGAAACTACTCTTTTACCCTTTTCCAATGTAATGTAACTAATATAGCTATACGATTCTTCCTTCTTTTCTAAATCTGGCTCAATACCAATAGATAACTGAACTGCAGCCTTATCAAGGTCTACTCCTGTTGAAGTTTTGGTCAAGTACGAACTTATAAAGTCACCTCCCATTCTTGCTCCTATCTCAATTAAATATGGTCCATCCTTTGACAGCTTCACTTCAGCATGAGAAACTGTATTATCTAATCCCAGAGAACTAATAACTTTTATCACCAGATTCTCAGTCTCTTGTCTTTCAATATCAGATAATTGCGCGGGCTGAATATGGCCAAGTTCAACATTATACGGAAATGGTGTAACAATCTTTTCTGTTATTTGAATAATTGTAGTAAAACCATTATATGTTACTGACTCAATGCTATATTCCCTTCCTTCAATATATTCCTCAATTATGTACGATCCATCTGAAGAATAGGAAGCACTTTGAGGAATATAGTTTTTTAAAGACTTATAATCTTCAGCAAGAAAGACTCCTCTACTTGAATGTGAGTCTTTCGGTTTAATAATTAATGGAAAAAACAAATCTTTTATACCAACTTCCAAAAATTCGGATTCATTATTAAATAAATATCCTTTGGCGCATGAGATACCATTTCTCAAAAGAACCTTTTTCATTAGAAACTTATTAGTACTTCGTTCAATAACCTCGGGAGAATTAAAAATGTAAGCCTTCTCTTTTGCTAATCGCGCCATCAACTTTAGTGGATTTTCCATTTGAGAAGTCACAATTCCATCAACCTGATAACATTCAGCAATGCTCTTTGTTCTATCATAGTCAAAAGGGTCGACAACCTCAAAAACTGAGGCATACTTCTTTCCAGGTGGATCAGAATTTGGATCGATAACCACTGAACGGTACCCCAAATGATTGCATGCTTTAATCAAAGAAACTTGATTCAGGCCTGCTCCAAATATTAAAACACTCTTATTCAAATTTCTATAGAAATACTTTTGCTATCGCCTGTGTAACTCTCTGAGCATCAACACTTGAAAGTGAAGGATAAATCGGCAACCTTAATAATCGATTAAAAAATTCAATACTACCAGGAAAATCCCTATCCTCACCTAAACAAGAATAGTACTTATTTCTATGTAATGGAGTATAATGAACATTTGCTAAAACACCTTCGGCTCTTAAAGCATCCATTATCCAATATCTATCTTCCAGTAGAACCAGTACTCCAAACAAATGCCAGTTATGATTTGAGCCTTCAGTAATTCTCATAAAATCAATTTCCTTAATTCCAGATAATTCATTTTTATAAAACTCTGCAATCTTTCTTCGCTCATTGTTCATCCAATCCAATTTATTTAGTTGCGAAATACCTAGTGCTCCATTTATATTGGATTGTACATATGAATTCCCTATATCAACATATTCATAGTAACCTCTGTCTTTATTATCTGTAAGAAATGAATACTTATCTGTACCTTTTTCCCTCAATATTTTAACTCTATCTGCGATAGAATCATCATTTGTTACAAAAGCTCCACCTTCTCCTGTTGTAAGGTTTTTTGTACCATGAAAACTAAAAGTTGAAACATGTCCCTGACATCCTGTTTTCTTGCCTTTATATTCTGAACCAATTGACTGGGCTGTATCGTGTACTACGTACAATCCATGTTGATTGGCTATATTCATAATTTCATCCATTTCTGCAGGGATTCCTCCATAGTCTACCGGAGCAATTGCAACAGTTTTCTTTGTTATATATGATTTTAGTTTTGAAACATCAAGACTACCATTATCCGGGTAAACATCAGCCAAAACCACATTCAAATTATTGTACAAAGCCGCAATTGCAGTAGATGTATATGTAAAGTTTGGCACTATTACTTCACTCCCAGCAGGAAAACTCTTAACTCTAAAAGCTAATTCAAGAGCAGATGTTGCTGAATTAACAAACAAAACATGTTTTACGTCTAAATACTCTGCTAAACCTTTTTCAAATATGCGACATTCTGGTCCATCTCCAGAAACAAATGTTGATCTCGTAACCTTATCTACCGAGTCAAAATCATCTTCATCCATATATGGTTTATGAATCAATATTTTAGCATTAGAAATTGGATTACCTCCATTAATCGCCAATTCTGAATTTTCTTTGTTTAGCATCTGGTTATAATTATTTATCTCTGGCTTGTAATATCGGATTCTTGCATGGCCAAATAATTCCAAGATCCGGATCGTCCCAACGAAAGGTCATCTGCTCCCCTGCATCAATATATTCTCCGTCATATGCAAGCTTATAATGAAATACTGCATTCTCACTTTTAACATAATAACCATTCACATATCCTGGTGGAATAAGCACCTGTCTATATTCTTCTGCTGATAAATCAAAGGCATCCCACTTCTTATATGTTTGGGATTCCTTTCTCATATCCATAACAACCTCATAAATTTCTCCCCAAACACACGAAACAAGTTTCCATGTTTTATGGTCACCATGCAATCCCCGCAAAACATTATGTTTGTTTTGCGCAAATTTATCATGCTTAAAATCAAGTTTTTTAGTCAAAAAATCATTATAATAATCAACATTATATGAGCTATAGATATTTCCTCTTAAATCCCAATGCATGGATGGTGTAATAATGAGAACATCAGACAACACATTGGATCTTTCTATGTTAAAATCTTTATACGACATATCTACTTACATTATATCTTCAATTTGGGGAGTGATTTCGAATCCGCCTTTTTTCAGATAATCTTCCTTCTGCATCATTTTTAAATCGGAGTCCATCATTTCGTCCACCAACATTTCTACATTATATTTCGGTTCCCACCCTAGTTTTTCTCTTGCTTTTGTTGGATCACCAAGCAATAAATCAACTTCGGTTGGTCTGTAATAAAAAGGATCGACTTCTATCAAGACATCCCCTTTTCTAATATGAGCAAATTTTTTACCTATTCTTCTCTCATATCTTTCATGATCTATATGATCAACAATCCCTCTTTCCTCTTCCCCTTCTCCTAGAAAGACCAAATTTATACCAACATATCCGAATGATTTTACTGCAAACTCACGAACAGATGTTGTAATTCCTGTTGCAATAACAAAATCCTCTGGTTTATCTTGTTGTAACATCAACCACATTGCTTTGACATAATCTTTTGCATGTCCCCAATCACGTTTCGCATTAAGGTTGCCCAGCAGGAGCTTCTTTTGCAGGCCAAGGGCAATATTTGCAGCAGCCCGAGTAATCTTTCTGGTTACAAATGTTTCACCCCGTATCGGTGACTCATGATTAAAGAGAATACCATTACATGAAAACAGATTATATGCTTCTCTATAATTAACAGTAATCCAATATCCATAAATTTTCGCTACAGCATATGGACTTCTTGGATAAAATGGAGTATTTTCATTTTGAGGAGTTTCCCGTACTTTTCCATACAGCTCACTTGTAGACGCCTGATAAAACTTTGTTTTCTTTTCTAATCCCAACAGTCTTATTGATTCCAAAATTCTTAGAACACCCAAACCATCAGCATTGGCTGTATATTCAGGAGTATCAAAACTAACTTTAACATGACTTTGTGCTGCTAAGTTATATATCTCATCAGGTTCAATTTCCTTCAACAAACGAACAAGGCTTGTGGTCTCTGTCATATCGGTATAGGCATAATGAAAATTTGTTTCATCACCCCTATTCTTCACAAATAAATGATCTATTCGCTTTGTATTGAATGTTGACGCCCTTCTCTTTAAGCCATATACAATATACCCCTTTTTGATTAGCAGTTCTGCTAAATATGCTCCATCTTGGCCTGTAACACCTGTTATTAAAGCTTTTTTCATTTTCCAAATTTAAAAAACTGATTAATTGTACTACTTTTTCTTCCATTACTATCTGTGTCTCCATAACCATAACCATAACCATAACCATAGCCATAACCATAGCCATAACTATAATATCCTTCATGAACCTGGTGGACATCATTCACTATAATGGATACAGGTCTTAAAATTTTCTTATGATATATTTCATCAATAACAGAAAGCATTCCCTTCCTTGTATAATCCTGACGTACAACAAAGAGTGTAATACTGGAATATTTTCCAATCAATAATGCATCGGTTACCAAAGCAACAGGAGGAGTATCAAAAATAATATAATCAAATTCCTCCTTTATTTTGCTCACAAAATCTATCATTTTGTCAGACTCAATCAACTCTGAAGGGTTAGGAGGAATAGGGCCAGAAGGAATAATAAACAAGTTTTGTAATTCAGCATTGATTATTATATCCTTATATTCTGTCTTATTTATTAAATATGTACTGATTCCTTTTGAGTTATCTATATCAAAATGCTTATGAATGGTGGGCTTTCTCAGGTCTAATCCAACCAAAAGTGTTTTCTTTCCAGCCATGGCCAATATTGATGCAATATTACAGGCAATAAACGTTTTTCCTTCACCACTAATAGTTGAAGTAACTGAAATAATTTTATCCTCTTTGTCTGGAAGATAAAACTGAATATTGGTTCGCAATGTCCGAAAAGATTCCGCAACAAAAGCTTTGGGATTGTTGATAACTGGGATATTATCCTTATTCTCCACATGCCCGATAGAACTCAGAATAGGTATTCTGGTATTATTACTGATATCTTTTTTCTCTACTATCTTGTTGTTTAGGAAATCCCTTAACAGAATAATGGCTGCAGGTATTAAAAAGCCTATCAATAACGCCATAGATGTATTTCTGGATTTATTGGGCCCTATAACCACTGCATTAGATGGGCTAGCCCGGTCAATAATTTTATTATCCGCAACATTGGATGCAAGGGATATGCCAGCCTCAGCTCTTTTTTGCAACAAAAAAGTGTAAATTTGATCGTTGATTTCAAATTTTCTTCTAATATTAATCAGGCTTCTTTCCGTTGCTGGTAGTTTATTGATCTCTTTCTGTACTTCTGTGATTCTTAATTCGATATCCTCCAATGAAATAGCGTTGGTTTTTATAATGTTATCCAGATTTTCACGCAGGCTTTTCATCACATTCTCAATCTTAACATTGATCAGGTTTACAGAAGGACTATTATCGTTCACACTGTATGAAACAACACCCTTTTCATTGTACAACTGGCTTAACTGAGCGATCAATGAATTCAATAAAGGATCTTCTACTCCTATTGATGAGGGTGCTATTACATTGTTGTAATCATTTCTTTTTTCAGACAAATACTCCGAAAGATATTCAAAATATTTCTTTCTCATTTTTAATACAGATTCTTCATTTTGAAGCTTATCCATCTTTTCAATTAACATTTTACCTTCCGAACTGATATCAATAATAGCCTGATTACTCAAGCGAAAACTTTCAAGATTCCCTTCTGCTATTTTTAAAGAATCAATAATTCCTTCCAGCTGATTATCAATAAATTTAATGGTATTGATGCTGGCCATATTTTTCTCTTCCAGCTCAGCATCAATATAGGCATTACTCAATTCATTTAGAAAATCTGCTTCCTTTTCAGGAATTGTCCCCGTAGACCTTAACACTAGAAAAGTAGATTTTTCGCCAAGTGGTTCAATTGATATTTTATTTCGATACTGGTTAACCAAGGCATTCTCATTGTTAAGAAAAAAATAAAATCCCTTATCATAATTACCGTTGGGAAATTCTGCATTAAAATTTTTCTTATTCAAGTGAAGAGAAAAACGTGACGATTTGTTCTCAAAAATATCCCCAAACTGCAATACTGTGTCCAACTTAGATTCATCATCAATAAAAAGAGAATACCTTTCGCTAGACAGAATTACAACATAAAAAGGGATGCCAATAAGCTGTGCATGGGAAGTATCAAAGCGAACCTTAAACGGAATGTTATCTCCATACAATTCAGATTCTTTTATATCTCCAACACCCATATAGGTTACGCTGAAATTAAGATTTTCCAAAGCCCTAGCAACCAGACTATATGACTTTAATAAGCCAATTTCATTTTCCACATCTTTCTTCTGCCGCATTCTCCTGTAAAAGCCCAAATCCTGCAACAAATTTTCTGCACTCCCTTGAACTGAACCCTTTTCCCGAACCATAATGGACGAACTAATCTGATATATTGGAACAGAATAACGATTTACAAAATATGCCAATGAATAAGCAATTGAGATGGTAATCACAAACCAATACCAATTTTTAAGAAACTTTAAAAGATATTTTTTAATATCAATACCATCCTCTTTCTGAATCAATTCAGCATGTTGATTTTCCATTGTATTATCTGAGTAACAAGGTGGTTAATGTAACGATTGAAACTGTAGCCGACAAAAAGGAAAGCACTATAGATATAGAGGGCCCATTCGCTTGGAATGCATATGCTTTCACCGGGTTGATATACAGAATATCATTGGGCATAAGATATAAGTGATCTCCTGTTAGGGTTTCCTTTTTTGTCAAATCCAAAGAATAATGCAATGT
>PKSZ01000651.1 GCA_002869425.1 Marinilabiliales bacterium | reverse complement strand
CTAAAAGTAATGCCTCTTTCCTGTTGTGCTCTTTTAAGAACAGATAGTCCTGTAGGTTTTTAATTTTATCTGTATAGGCTGCAAATGATAAAATAGCTGCAATGATTAGTAATACAATAAACTGCTTGTCGTATTCTATATTGAAGTTTGTGTTATCAAAAGAGAACATTTTTTTGAGGTAAGCATAAGCTGAAAGACTCATATCGTCTGCTTTAAACAATACCCAGCCCACAAGTGTTACAAGATATGTAAAAACAATACTAAATAATTTGCCTGCTTTGGAAAGAATTTTGATAAGAAATAACTTGTCCAGTATCAGGAAGAAGCCATGAAAGGCGCCCCATAATACAAAATTCCAGCTGGCACCGTGCCATAATCCACTGATAAGAAAGACGATCCAAAGGTTAAAATACATTCTGCCTTGTGATACTTTGCTTCCCCCCAGCGGGATATAAAGGTAATCTTTCATCCAACGACCAAGGGTTATGTGCCAGCGTCTCCAAAATTCAGTAATATTTTGTGAAATATATGGATTGTTGAAGTTTTCAGGGAATTTAAAACCTATCATTCGGCCAATACCAATGGCCATGTCTGAGTAACCCGAAAAGTCGAAATAAATTTGGAACGAGTAGGCAACAATACCAATCCATGCTGTAGCAGTGCTTAATTCTGCTCCCTGCAACGCAAATATTTCATCGGCTTGAGCTCCCAGAACATTTGCTACCAGCACTTTTTTTGCCAAACCTATTGAAAATCGAAATAAACCCAAAAACCAGTTTTCTGCCGTTTCCTGTTTCTCTCTGTCAACCAGCTGGTCTGCAATTTCGTTAAACCGCACGATTGGGCCTGCAATTAATTGTGGAAACATCAGTATGTACAAAGTATAATCCCAGATTCTGTTTAATGGTTTATGAACACCCCTGTAAATATCAACAGAGT
The DNA here is from genome assembly GCA_002869425.1 of Marinilabiliales bacterium. Taxonomy (GTDB): domain Bacteria; phylum Bacteroidota; class Bacteroidia; order Bacteroidales; family BM523; genus BM523. The sequence continues at coordinate 5,679 of PKSZ01000651.1, read as the reverse complement.
AGGTTATTTTTTGAAAAGTAAAAAACGAAATGCCAATTGGAAGTGCTATTTTAGTCCAGCTGCTATCTTCAATACCCAGCAGCAGTTCAACATTTTCAACAAAGAAATTGGCGTATTTAAAATAGAGGAGTAGGCCAACATTCATTGCTATTGAAATGCCAAGCAGTAGCTTTTTTCTTGCGGGTGTTGATTCAGGGATGAATCTGACAAGAAAAAAATCAATAAGAATGGAACCTGCAACGATAAAAACAAAATCCGGAGCTCCCCAGGCATAAAAAAATAAGCTGGCAAGCAATGTAAAAATATTCTTGTATTTCTTGTCCGCCAGAAAGTACAGCAATAAAAATACAGGAAAGAAGTACAATAAAAACAGTCCGCTGCTAAAAACCATTCTCTATTCTGTAATTATGAACTTTTTAATCTGGATTGAATCATTTGATTTTAATTTAGCAATATACAATCCAGGTGCAAGCTTACTGTTTTTTGCAGAAATAATAAAAGTATTATTTCCTGTTGGGATATTTTCTTTAACAGCTATAGGAATAATTCTTTCTCCATTAATAGAGAAAATTTCCAGATATATTTCTTGTTGTTGGTCAACTTGTACTTCAAAGTATACTTCATCTCTCGATGGGTTTGGATAAATATTAAAGGTCGTCTGGCTAACATTTTGTAAATCGGTTTGTATATCAACGTCCAGATGAACAGGTATAATTCCCGGGGCGCAAATACTACCTGTAACAATGTCTGTTATAATTAAATTACAATGGTATGCTCCAGAGCTTAAGCCATTTGTGTTAAATTCATATGCAATTGCTTTCGTATTGTAAGCACTTACAAGATCTGCAGACAATACGGGTGTAAACCAACCTAAATCAGGACTGAATGTTGAGTCCGGTGCTTCAATAGAATAATACACATTATCTGGAGTGAAGTTTTCAACGTAGATTGTGTCGGTGTCTGTTTCGTTGGCATTCATAAACTTATAAATAGAGTTTGTCTGAACCTGCAACCTTGAGATGAACAATGTAACCGGAACAGGATGAACTTCACCAGAGTTATCAATAATATGAATGGTTGCCTCGTAGGTACCATAATCTAAACCAGAGCTGTTAAATGTTAGTTCAATTGCCTGAGAATCTCCAGGTTCCACGAAAGCATGCAATGTGTCGGCAGTTAACCATGTTACCATTTCACCCTGATTGTACAAGGTTTGTGAACTATTTACTGTGTGGGGTTCGTCTCCGTATACATCTCCGGAGATTTCATAATTCAGCAATGCGTTTCCTGAGAAACCAGCATCAAATGCCAGTTCAATAGTAGCAGTAGCAGTTTCACCTCCACGAACAACACCCCATCCACTGGCATCTTCGCCAAACCAAATAATTGTAGATCCATCTCCTGTTGTATCATTGCTTATCATATCTCCACCAGAGCCTCCAACAAAATCAGTAGATGATATAACCGAAACTCCCTGGGGGATTGACAGACTGATTCCTTTAAGCCATTCCGAATCAGGACTCTGGTTTGTGCAAGAAAGTGTATAAGAATAGGTTTGCCCAGAGTAAAAGCTTGAATCTGAAAACTCAACTACTGTTCCTTCAATACTTTTTAGTCCAGTATTGATAACTGAAGTCGAACCATGCAGTTCAAGGTCGAATACAAGATCTCCGGTTCCATTGTTGGTGATGTATAAATAATCTGTTTCAATTTCATCGGGTTGCATAGTTTTTACAAACTCTGAGGGGCTTATTTCAATTTCAGGATCAATGTCTCCAACCGGTGGTAGCACAATATAATCTACCCAGGCGCAATCACTGCCTGAGCTTACTGTTACATCTTTTGTGTAGTACCATGAAAAGGTATGTGTGCCGGCAGTAATAAAGTATGATTCCTTACTCCAGTCTATTTCTCCGTCCCATCTGTCAATTTCGGTGCCATCAATGTTAAAGACAAGAAAGTCGTAACTTGCTTCAGAGCTTACTTTTTTATAGAAACTAAAATATCCTGACTCCAGTGTAGTAACTTCAAATTGAATGTGTGCAATTTGTTCATCTGCTATATCAGAGGACTTCATGCAATAGGTTCTTTCATATGCATTAACATCTGTAATTTCCCATCCCTGTTGAATAATGGTTTCCCACGGAAGTTTAGTTAAAGTTCCGGTTTCAAAGTCTTCAACGAAATACCCTGTTTGAATTTCAATAGTATCTGTGATAGTATATGTGGATCCTATGTTAAGATGTACAATAGCAGTTGCTGTATACTCCATGGGGGCGTTGGCATTCATTCCAATATCAAAGCTAACATTTGCCTGATCCAAGGATGGTAGTGAGGCTATATTATCTGTATTGTTTGTAATGGTAAGGAAAGGATCATCTGTTGTTAATGTACATGTTATATCGTATGCATCCGAACCTCCCTGATTTTCAACAGTAAGGTGTAGGTATCCTGATTCATCGGGATCCAGCATGTTATTATTGCCATCTGTTGTCCATGAATCCATAATTTGTAAACTGGGTGAATAAATGGTAATTGGAACAATGGCTGGGAAAGTATCTGTGGAGTTAAATATAATTGCTTGCAGTTCAACAGGGTAGTTGTCGGTGCAGAATTCAGAAATGTCGAAGCTAATGGCATCGGTGAGTAGGATTGTGTCCATGGGATTCAGGTCACCTGCATATTCAGTACTGTCAATAAAAGATATGACAGTGTCCATACAATAAAACTGTATTTGAGCGTCTGGAATAAGTGAAGCTCCAACATTCCAAAGTTGCAAAGACCCCACTGCTGTTTCTCCATTTTCAAGCATTGTATTTCCTCCGGCAGTAAAATTTGCTTCAAGTCCAATTCCTCCAACAGGGAACGGAAGTACTTTTTTAGAGACAATATTATTGTTGTCGGTTACTTTTACTGAAACAGAATTAATTTCAGGAGGGGAAGTAAGCATACCATAAAGCAAACCATCTTTTGTTATTTCTATTCCATCAGGAACAAAATTGGGTGTCAGTGTATATTTAGTTCCACTGCTTACTATACTGGTTCCGGAAACTGGAGTAACCTGCCAGTTTCGTTGATCACCACTGCTGACGCCTGAAATCCACCTGTATTTGTTCGGATAAGAAATATCTCCGTAATGAAGTTCTATAGTACCGTCATTCCATAACCATACTTCTGTGTTGATATTACTGCTGGCCTCTCCAGCTATGGCAGCCATAAAGTAAATTCTTACCAGACTGTCAGTAGCACTATACCAGCAGCCATCGCCAGTATTATAGTCCAAGTCCCAGTTAAAAACTGAAATATTGGGTGTGTTTTTGAATTTTACACTTTCATCTGCTTCGTAATCGTAAGGAAAATCATATGGAGCATCGGTAAATGTGATTCTTCCTTTGGAATTAATGGTTATTTCATCATAATTTTCACCATAGAAAGGAAATTCAAATGATAAATTCAATGTATATGTTCCTGATCCAAAACTTACTTGTTGTGCTGTGGTTGGATTGAAAACTTCATTTGATTCTGTGAGATCATATTCTCTGTTAAACTCCCAATAATAGGGTAGTGAACCTCCTGTTGCGGATAATTGTTCATTCACCTGATTGTAAAGGTCTATTTGGGGAAGGCTGCTTTCGTTAATGCTAACGGTTTCATAATCAACTGTTTTTATTAATGAAAGTGTAGTCCTTCCATTTTCCGTGATGGAAACATGATTGGATGAACAAAAAGTTTCATCTGCAGTTCCACTTGTGTAATCTATCGCTGAATAACTGATTATTTGACCACTTCCTATGTTTGACGGATCGTTTTCATCAACAATGAAGAAATATTTTGCAGCTGTTCCAGATTCAATTTTATTTAACAAAGGTGTAACATCCAATCCCACTTCAATGGTAGTATCGTCTGCAACAAAACCTCCCTGCATGGGCATATCACCTGCCTGGTAATCAATAATTGGAAATTCCATAATATACTCAGGTTCTGATGCATTGGTGTTTTGAGATATTCCTGCAAATATTTTTACTTTATTCCTTGAAGGGTGTTTGATCTGAACTTTATAAGTAAGCTGAGGTTCCAGGTTTTCTTTCGCATAGATCACGTTCAGGGTTTGATTCCAGAAACAACCGCCATCATAAAAATCGTGACTAACTGTATTGTACATAATGTATGTGTAACCGCCATCACCCCAGTTGGGCACACCACCGTAAGTATTGACCATTTTAAGTCCACCAATTTCCCAGTCTTTCATGTCAACCACACCATCATTGTTAATGTCAATATCGTTTGTGTACTGGCCATCTCCATTAAAATCATAACGTATTGAATCGTTATAACCCACAACTGTCATTGCATGATTAGCTGATGATCCCCATGTAATCCAGACTGTTTTGCCTTCTTCAGGCGTTCCTGCTGGTAAATTTTCGTCAGGGTAACTGCTTTGCGAGTAAAAGTTAGCAACGCCACCTACAGTAGAACCATCCAGGTGATCGTTTAACCAGTGTTTCAGAACCAACAATCCTTCTTCGGTACTAACATCTATCGAGTAGAACTCAGTAATACGATTGTGCATAGCATTGTAATACAAATCGTAGCCCGACATCCATCGGGTTACACCTCCTAAGGACATGCCGCCATAATCTGCAACATTGGGAGTGCCTACCAATCGAAGCATTTCGTAGGTGTGAAAATAGCTGGCTCCGTTTCCAAGACCGTTATTTGCCCAATTATACACAAAATGTGTAGGATACATTGTTTCGTCTGTATTTGCAGCAAGATGACGTAACCTGTTTACTTCGTATGTAAAGTTTTCTGCCACTGATGCAGCTTGTCCACAAGAAAACCCATCCTGGTTAAAGGCTTCACGCATATAAATTTGCTGTGAATTGTCTACCATATATGGAAGAGATTTGTTGATGTATCCTGGTGGTAGTTTTAATTTGGGGATGTTCACCAACCTGATTGAATCTTGTTTGGATATGGGCTTTAATCCTGGTGCAGAATATAAGTTTTGTAAAGCTTGTTCAGTTAATTGTTGAGCAAAAGAAGTTATGGTAATCAAGAAAATGATCACAGAAGAAAGAAGTAAACGCATAATTTTACCGGCTTAGTTTTGATAAAATTACGAAAAAGAAATTAGTTTTTTTTCAGATCGATTGTAATTTCTTCTCTGGAAACAAGATATTCTGACCAGCTTGTACCTATTTCTTTCAAGGTTTCTGTGAGTGCTATTTCAAGAGGTGTTGGTTTAAAATCAAGATCCTGCTTAAGCATTGAAGTGTCAAGCTTGCTATCCTGAAGCACTCCTTTTACATGCTCTGCAGTAAAGACAGGGACTTTTTGTACTGCCTGGAAAAATTTACCCAAAAGCTTTGCAATGAATACAGGAACCGGCACAAACATTTTTTTCTTATTCCTGATTTTTAGTATAAGCTTAATAAGCTCTTTAAAGGGGATTACAGATTCAGATGCTATCTGGTAGGTTTTTTTTGTAGTATTTTCATTTTCCACAGATTTTACAATGTAATGTGCAAAATCTTTAACATAAATTGGGTGCTGCGTTTGTTTCCCACTACCAATTAATGGTATAAGCATGGGAAAACGGAAAACATTTTTCAGAACCCTGTTTATTCCCAAGCTTTCCGGACCCAGAATCATTGCAGGGATAAAAGTGGTATAGTT
>PKSZ01000382.1 GCA_002869425.1 Marinilabiliales bacterium | reverse complement strand
TTACGGCTTGCTTCCTGTTGTAATGTTGAAGTAGTAAAAGGTGGTGCCGGAGACTTTTTTGATGGCTTAACCTGTACATTTTTTACCGTAAAATCTGCGTCTTTACAACTTTCCAGAAAAGCGTATGCCTCTTCTCTTTTTGCGAAGCCTTTTGACAGATCTGCCTTTATTACTTCAGACTGATTACCACCAGATGGATAAAAAAGCGCAGTAACTTTATATGTAAATGACTCCTTAAAATTAATTACTTCCCTTTCTCTTTCAACCAACAAACGAACGGCCACAGACTGCACTCTTCCGGCAGAAAGTGATGGTTTTACTTTCTTCCACAAAATGGGAGACAACTCAAAACCTACCAGTCGATCAAGCACCCTTCGTGCTTGTTGAGCATTAACCAGGTCAACATTAACAGGCCTAGGATTTTCAATTGCATCCTGAATTGCATTCTTTGTAATCTCGTGAAAAACAATCCTTTGAGCCTCCTCCGGCTTCAAACCTAATTCCTCACACAGATGCCATGCAATTGCCTCTCCTTCACGGTCTTCATCAGAAGCGAGCCAAACCTTTTTTGCATTTTTAACATCTTTCTTCAATTCAGCAACAACCTTTTTCTTATCACTTGGGACAGTATAAGCAGGTTGAAAATTATTCTCCACATCAATTCCAAGGTTCTTTTTTGCCAAATCACGGATATGACCGTAACTACTTTTGACAACATAAGCTTTACCCAAAAATTTCTCAATGGTTTTTCCTTTAGCAGGAGACTCGACGATAACCAGATTTTCTATCATGAAATTACTCAATTATTAATTGAAAGAATTCACAAAGTAAAATAAATAGCATCCGAACTTCAAAATAATAGAATAAATATTTATTGTTATCTTTGGTCGACAATTGGTGTAAACATATGGAGAACACTACTGAAAAGCCTGAATTAACTAAAGAACCAAAAAAAGTTAAGCGTTTTCTTTTATTCAAGATTGCAATTTGGCTATTTGTTGTCTTGCCTCTTGTATTTTTAACTGTAATATTTTACAGAATAGCTGCTGGCGAGATGGGCTTTATGCCTTCATTTGAGGAACTTGAGAACCCAAAAAGCAATCTGGCATCAGAAATTTACAGCTCAGACCAAGTATTATTGGGCAAATTTTACATAGAGAACAGAACATTTGTTGATTTTGATGAGCTTAGTCCGTTCCTCGTAGATGCCCTTATTGCAACAGAAGATGCTAGATTTTATGAGCATAGCGGTATTGACGGAAAAGCCTTATTAAGAGTTATTTATGGAGTATTAAGTGGTGACCATAAGGGAGGTGGAAGTACCATTACACAACAGCTTGCAAAAAACCTTTTCCCCAGAGATACAACCACTTATAGCTCAAGTCTGCTTAAAGCCTATTCGATGGGCATTACAAAATTCAAAGAATGGGTAACAGCTGTTAAACTTGAAAAAAACTATACCAAAGAAGAAATTCTTGTAATGTATCTCAATACCGTTCCATACGGTAGTAAAACTTTCGGAATAAAATCAGCAGCAAGAACCTTCTTTAATGTAGCGCCTGACTCCTTGAAAATTGAACATGCAGCCATACTAATTGGAGTACTTAAAGCGCCTACCTTTTACAGTCCTATACGAAATCCTGAAAGAGCAAAAAAGAGAAGGGAAGTCGTGCTTTCCCAGATGTTAAAATACAACTACATCAGTCAACCAGTATATGATTCCGTTAAAGAACTTGATTTTGGACTGAGTTATAAAATCCAAGATCATAAGCAAGGCCTTGCAACCTATTTCAGAGAATATCTCAGGAAGATGATGACTGCTAAAGCCGAAGATGATTCTCTTGAATGGAGAACCAACCCCTTATATGGGTGGTGTAATAAAAACCTTAAACCAGACAGCACACCTTATAACCTATACAAAGACGGGCTAAAAATATATACAACCATCAATTACAAAATGCAGACGATGGCAGAAAATGCTGTTAATAAGCATATGGGGGAATATTTGCAGGTTGAGTTTTTCAAGGAACAAAAAAACCGAAAAAAGGCACCTTTTGCATGGAACTATACAGAAAAACAGATTAAACAATTCATGAATCGTTATGTAAGAACCAGTGAAAGGTATAGGATCTCAAAGCATAATGGAATTTCTCATGATTCAATAATGGCAGCCTTTAAACGGCCTGTAAAAATGAAAATTTTTAACTGGTCTGGAGAAATAGATACTATAATGACTCCCATGGACTCGATACGATATTATAAACATTTTCTTCAAACAGGATTTATGTCTATGGAGCCTCAAACCGGGTATGTTCGTGCATATGTTGGAGGCATCAATTATAAGCATTTTCAATATGATCACGTTACTTTAAGCAAAAGGCAGGTTGGTAGTACTTTTAAGCCTTTCTTGTATACACTTGCAATGCAGGAAGGATACTCTCCGTGTTACGAAGTACCAAATATCCCAGTGGTCTTCAAAATGCCTGAAGGACAACCCGACTGGTCGCCACATAATGCCGGTAAAACAAAAAAAGATGGGGAAATGGTTACCCTTAAATGGGGTCTTGCTAATTCTGTAAACTACATTTCAGCCTGGTTAATGAAGCAGTATAATCCTGAAGCAGTAATTAAGATAGCCCGAAAAATGGGAATCAGAAGTACGATAGAACCAGTTCCTTCTATTTGCCTTGGAACACCTGAAATATCACTTTATGAGATGGTTGGTGCATATGGTACATTTGCCAATAAAGGCGTATATACCAAACCCATATTTGTTACTCGAATTGAAGATAAGAACGGAAATGTAATATCAACATTCACGGCCACCAAAAAAGAAGCAATTAGCGAGCAAGGTTCTTACCTTATGCTTGAGCTCTTGAAAGGTGTAATCCAACACGGAACCAGTGTTAGACTATGGCTACCAAGCTATCCATACCAATTGAATAATGAAATTGCGGGTAAAACGGGTACTACAGATGACTACTCCGACGGATGGTTCATTGGCATTACACCAAATCTGGTAAGTGGTGCGTGGGTTGGCGGAGAAGAAAGAACCATTCATTTCAGAGGAATGACAATGGGACAGGGAGCGACCATGGCTCTGCCTATTTGGGCATGGTATATGAAATCTGTATACGCAGACAGCACACTTGGATATCTTCCCTCCGATACATTTGAAAAACCACTGAAAGGAATTTCAGTTGAGCTAGACTGTGATAAATACAAAAAACAACACGGAGACAACAATCCTAAGATTGATATTTTGGGTGGATCTGATGATTTTGAATAATCTTAATCCTTTTGCAAAGGAATAGAGTAATAAAGTCCTGCTCTTAAATGATATGAAGGAGAATCAAAGAAAAATCCATCAAAAAATCCATGCTTATTTTCATAATCCTGTTCAGGATAGTTAGAATGCATCATTTTATCAGTAACAGATTCTAAACCAAGACCAATCCCAGCCCCTGCCTTAAAATAAACGCGACTAAAAATTCGGTATTGTATACCTACTCCGATTGACTGATTGATAAAATTTTCGATATGTATGTCTTTAACAAAATCATCATGCCGTTCTTCTGTCTCCATTGAACGATAGACTCCGTAATCAAAATCATAAAACAAGAACTGTTTGAACCTTCTCCCGTATTTGCTTAAATTATACTGGTAAGTGATTTGCAAACCAGAGGCAAAATCAGCAGATGAAAAATAAGATCCCAACCAAAGCTTTGGACCAATTGTTATTGTATTTCTGGAATAATTGAAAACTGCAGCCAGAGTGAGCTTCTGCACTTTATTATAGTACCCGGATAATGAACCATAGGCACTAACACCATACGTTAAAACCTTTGGGTAATTGGAAACATTCAATTTCAGTTTTCGGAAATACTCCATACTAACATCCTTACCCTTTCGACTTAGACCCATTCTGGTTTTAATATCAAAGCCAGCTGTTCCATGGAAGGACTTATTTACTTTTTTTCCTGCCTGATTCACAAGAAAATTATGATAATGCTGTGCCGGGATTAAAAAGGAAGACTTCATCTGCATATTATCTAAATCAACATCAATATATGCGATAATTTCCTCACCACGATAAAAGACCAGTCCGATTTTAGGGTTAAATAATTTAGGGGGCTTTTTACCGTAGTTAACCGTATCGTTAATGAGAGATATCAATTCTTTCACCTGATCGTCTGTTAAATCTTTACCAGGAAATTCAAAAGTTTCGTTTAGATGACCGTTCCGAATAATGGATGAAGGTTTTTCACTTCTAAGATTGAAATTATAGGCAATAACATTGATGAACTGCAGATCATCAAATGGATTGGTTACTTTATCAACCAATTGAGGATGATCAGTTGAATATTCATTCAGTGAAAATTGCTCCTGCCAATCTTTCTCCCTGTTCTGATATCGTTCACGAACTTCCAACTCCCGAAGCTCTTTCTTTACAGCATTTTCCCATATGGTCCGATAAGATTCTATTTTAAAATCAGAAATAATTGCATCATTTGGAATAAAACCATATGTTGAATCTTTTCTAGCAGCCCATTTCCCATTGTAATAGTCCAAAAGTTCCAGGGATTCAAATGGCTTCACCTTAAAAAATATTGGAGAACCATCGAGTATTGTCTTTCGAAATGCAACTTCACGATTTGTGAATGCTTTGATCCCTTCTCCTTTCTGATACTTCTTCTCCAATCTTTCCTTGGTTATCACATCCATAACCTGTGCACTCAGGATTCCAGTTCCCAATAAAAAATATATTACGATAAGGAGACTTTTTTTCATTTAAAAACCTGCTTCATTAAATCTTTAATATCCTTAACACCAATCATCGATATTTTGTAATCCTTTTGTTTTAGTTTTTCCAATCCATAAGAAGATGTAAAAAACTTTGAAAAACCAACCCTCTCTGCTTCACGAATTCTACTGTCTAACCTGTTCACAGGCCTTATTTCACCAGACAAACCAATTTCACCAGCAAAACAATAATTTATATCCACCGACAAGTCAAGGTCTGACGACAAAACAGCCACAGAAACAGCCAAATCAATTGCAGGGTCATCTACTCTCATTCCTCCTGCAATATTCAGGAAAACATCTTTAACAGCCAGTCTGAAGCCCGCTTTTTTCTCCAACACTGCCAAAATCATATTCAAGCGACGGGTATCAAATCCTGTTGCACTTCGTTGTGGCGTTCCATACACAGCAGAACTAACCAGCGCTTGCACTTCCACCAAAAAAGATCTATTCCCGCCCATAAAAGATGAGATGCAAATTCCTGAGCGATCATCGGTAAACCTTGATAACAAGACATCTGATGGATTCAGAATCTCTATCAAACCAGTTCCCGTCATTTCAAATACAGCCATTTCAAAAGCTGCACCATATCTATTTTTCAAACTGCGTATTACACGATAAGTATTGGTGGCATCATTTTCAAAAACAAGTACCGTATCCACGATATGCTCCAACACCTTAGGTCCGGCAAGATTTCCTTCCTTGTTTATATGCCCAACAATAAGTACAGGCACTTGGTATTCACGTGCATATTCCTGAATTCTATAAGTTGACTCTCTTACCTGAGTAACTGTTCCAGCAGATGATTCAACAGTTTCACTACGAATTGTTTGAATTGAATCAATAATTAGCAAACCTGGCTTAAACTCCTTGGCCGTTTCAATAATCCTTTCACATGAGCTATCATTCATCACAAAGCATGAGTCATTCACCCCACCCAATCGTTCTGCCCTCATCTTAATCTGCTCCTCACTCTCTTCGCCTGTTACATATAGAACTGTGTGGTCATTAATTCCCAATGCTAATTGTAATGTTAATGTTGATTTACCAATTCCGGGTTCTCCTCCTATTAAAATTACAGATCCTTTTACCAGACCTCCACCCAAAACACGATTAACCTCACCTATTGTAGTTTTATAACGTGAATATCCCTCCTCACCGATGGAAGAAATCTTCCTTGGCTCAGACTTTCCTTTTATGGCAGATTGTTTTGCAATACTCGTAACAATCTCTTCAACAAAAGTATTCCATTGATTACATTCCGGACATTTCCCAATCCACTTGGAAGCTTTTGCTCCGCAATTCTGACATAAATAATAAGATTTTTGTCTGGCCACTGCTAGTTTATTTTAATAAACTCTTTCCTCAGAAAAGGATTCCCGTTTTTCTCCCAAGCTATCCTTTCCATAACTAGAATACGCTCATCCAGATCAAGAATGAGAAATTTACCATCAATATACATATCCATACTATCAATGGTTACATAATATTTATAGTTTTCCTGAGATAGCACATAATTGCCTATTTGATAAAACTCTCCCTCCAAACCATCAACATATCTTGTGATAACATTTGCTGTATCAAATGTCCATGTCTCATAAGGCTGATTCACTGTTAAATGAACCAACTCCCATCCGGAAAGCAGATTATCCTCCCTTCTTTGCTCCCTCTCTTCCTTTGTGCATGATACAAAAACAAGAAATAAGATTACAAACAGTACTTTGATTATTTTGGTCATTGTTCAATCAAAGGAGCAAATTTATAAAATAGATTGAGAAATTAAATGAATTAACAGAATTAAGGCCGATAAAACTCTTTTCT
>PKSZ01000295.1 GCA_002869425.1 Marinilabiliales bacterium | reverse complement strand
ATTAAGCGCTATACTGGTTGCAAACAGATTGTCGAAAAATGCAAGTGGAACATTTGTTCTTACTGGCTTGCAATCAGCAGTGGAAAGATTGATTACAATATCTCAACTGGATACTGTTCTGAATATTACTTATACACTTGAGCAGGCCGTTGATATGGTGGCCAAAGAAAATAAGTAGGTTTAAAGTACAGAAGTGAAGTTCGAAGTTACTATTCTCGGAAGTAGTTCTGCTTTACCAACTTCTAAACGATATTTAACTGCTCATTCGCTAAATGTGAATGAGCGGTTTTTTTTGATAGATTGTGGAGAAGGAACGCAAATTCAATTGCGAAAATATAAGGTAAAGTTTTCGCGTATCAATCATATCTTTATTTCCCACCTTCATGGTGATCATTATTATGGTCTTTTTGGACTCATTTCATCATTTGATTTGTTGGGAAGAAAAACGGATTTGCACATATATTCTCCAGAAGGTTTGAAGGAGTTGGTTCTAAGTCAATTTAAGGCTCCTTATTATCGCTTGTCATTTAATCTTGTTTTTCATGAAATAGATACTTGTACATACAATAAATTATATGAAGATCAGGGATTGGAAGTTTTTTCTTTTCCTTTAGTACATCGAATACCAACTATCGGCTTTGTATTCAGGGAAAAGGAGAGAAAGAGAAATATTATTAAGGAAAAAATTGAGAAGTATAATTTATCTCTGGTAGATATTCGAAAGATTAAGGATGGTGAAGATTTATTACTTGAGTCGGGAGAAGTTATTAAGAATAGGAGTTTAACAAAAGACCCTGTTCCGGCTTGTTCATATGCTTATTGTTCCGATACAGCCTATACAGAGAGCATATTACCCTATATTAAAGATTGCCAATTATTGTATCATGAGGCTACTTTTACTGAAGATTTTCATGAGAGAGCAACTGAAACAATGCACAGTACAGCTAAACAGGCTGCAAAAATTGCACAACTGGCAAATGTTAAGCGTTTGATAATTGGTCATTTATCTGCACGCTATAAAGATTATTCTGTATTTTTGCAAGAAGCACAGGAAGTATTCCATGATACTATTTTGGCAGAGGATGGTATGNCATAAAGAAAGAAAACTAACATATCTGTTGATAGGTTAATTTGAATCTACAGAAAGTGTAATTTGATTGTGAATGATTTCTGTTTTTCGTAAGTTGCTATGAAATTTAAACTATGATTATGAGAAGTATAACTTTGGTTATTGCAATATTATTGGGCACGACTGGCTTATTTGCACAAAATGTAAATTTTCACAAAGAGATGGATAAATTAAAATCCATGCTGGAGAATGTAAATGATGATTTAACGAAAGCAGTTAAAAAGAGCAAAGGTTTATCCAAGGACTTATCAGTGGCTGAAGCCAAAGATCAGGTCAACAAATCTGTAAAGCTGACAAAGAATGCATTAGAAATAACAGATGGATTTAAAAAGCAGCTAAAAAAGGCCATGAAGGAAGCACAGGCATGGGGTTGTGAAAAAACTGTAGAAAATAGTGGTGTATATGAAAAAAGTCTGAAAAGTTTATAAAAACAAGTAAAAGATATTTCAAGTAGTTTTGAAAAAATTGAGGATTTATCCAAAACGAAAAAGATAATCAAGGCTCTTGATGAAATGCACAGTAGCGTTAAGGATTGCCAGAAAGAAATAAAAAAGCTTATTGAACAGCATATTGAATTAGATCAATCATGCAGTTAGGGTAGTAAGTTTAATGCCTAACTATAAACCAGACGAATAAAATGGTAAACCAGTAAAAGTAAGCTTGCAATTGCCTGTGAACTTTAGATATACACCAGAAAATCAATAGTAGCTTCATTCTCTAACAGCCTATAAATTCAACCCTGCAGATGTATGCTTTGATGCGTAATGTTAACATCCGCCTTGAACTCTTTTCTTTTTATTTCCTGAAGGTGGGGGAGGTAGAACAGGAGTACTGACAACAGAATTATCTGTATTCTTTTCACTGTTAATTAGACTATCTGCCAGCGATGGCTTATTTCCTTTTATCAATGGTAGGTTGAGTGCATCTTCAGCAAGATTGAATCTTGGCCATTGTTCTCCATAACTTCCTAATCTGTTATACATAAAACCATTTGCTCCAAATACGATTGATTTACATTTATATCCCAGTATGTTGAGATATGCAGCAATTGCGGAAGAAAATTGGCCAGTATAACAATACACAACAATTTCTTTATTGGTTGGTAAAGTATATAAATCTGTAGTGCTTGTTAGAGAGTTTCTAGGTAAATATTGATGGGCTCCGGGAAGATGTCCTTGTTTATAAATAGTGTCTGGCCAATAATTGATTATGTAGTAATGATCTGGATTTTGCATAACTGAATCTATGGTTATTTTATAAGGTTTAAACCCTTTTTCTATGACCGTTGAGACTCTTTTTTTCAGTATTTGAATGCTTTCTTTTTTACCCGTATTGATGGTTGGTTTATTTTCTGATCTTGCTTTTGAATATTGCTCTGTTACCAGTGCAGAGGTGTATTTATCTGAAATTTTTTGTCCCCATTGTGTAGCTGCAAGATTTTTCGACCAGGAAGACATGCCCCAGCGAAGAGAGTATGTGTTTCCATATCCTGCCATTCTGAGCGCTGTGGTTGCAAATGCAGATTGCTGACCATTATTGCATGCCAATACTACTTTTTCATAACCTTCAGGTTTTGCAGATGTTTCCATGAAGTTTAATAGTTTTGAAAACTTGATGTTTTTAGCGCCATCAATATGTCCGTCAATGTATAAAAGACTATCTCTTATATCTATCACCAGGTAATTTGACTTATTGTAGAAAACATCCAAAGCATCAACAATGAAAGGGGCTTCTGGATTATTCATTGTCAATCCGGCTTTCTCGACAAGTGAAATAAGCAATTCAAATTCATTTACTGATGAAGGCTTGGTTTCTTGTAATACTTTAACTTCTTGGGTTGTGTTAGAACAGTTGCTAAAAACCATTAAAAAAATAATAGTAATGCTTACAGATATCAAATTTTTCATAGTCGGAATTTTTTAGCAGCCTCCCTGGACAGCTTTTTTCTTTTTTGTAATGGGTGCATTTAATGCGGGAGCAGAAATACTTGAAGATGTACCTGAAGACTTTGCTCCCAGTGATTTCATGATCGCATTATAATCATACTTTTCTTTTTCATCATAGCCCATAGAGCTGTTTACTTTATAAGCATCAAGTATGTTTTCTTTGATGTAATGATAACCTCCATGAAAGTATAGATTGTTTTTATAGCCTAACTGAAAAAGTAAAAACCATGCTTCTGTTGCTTTCATTGCGGAATGGCAGTACAAAATATTGATAACATCATCCTGATTGAGATATTTTTTGTATTGTGGGTTTAGAATATCGTGCCCCGGAATATTTATTGCTCCCGGAACATGACCTTTAATATAATCGTTTGGATTTCGAATATCAATCAACCGGAATTGGGTGTTATTGTTGTAAATAATATCTGCCATTTTTTCCGGTGATACTCTGCTGCTATCTTTTAATATAGCACCTAGGCTTTCATTAATGCTAATTTTATAATTGAGATCATCATTTTTATTGCTTGTGCATCCTATGAGAATGCTACTACAAATTATGAATACTGATAAAATATGTATTTGTTTTCTCATGTTTATGAGTTTAAGTTTTAACATCCTCCCTGTACTTTTTTCTTCTTTTTCACCTGAACTTTGGGTACTGGGGCTGTAATATTTGATTCAGCTCCTGCGTCACCTCCTCCAAAAAAAATACTGGCTCCTTTTTGTTGTTGGTACTTGTTAAATTCTTCGGAAGGGTTATCTGTGACAGGTTTTTCAGGTTTCAATACAGTTTCTACCCATGCATTTAATCCCCCTTCAAGTACATAATTATTGTTGAAATTTTGTCTTCTGCAAATCATCCATGCTGCATCGGCTAAGGATGTTCCATTTGAATAAAAGATATTATTCATTGCTATCTGATTTAGATATGGTTTCCATGTTTCTGTCAGGAAGCTGTCAATGGGAATATTTATAGCTCCCGGCAAATGAAATTCTTTATATTTTTCTTGAGGCCTAACATCAATAAGTAAAAGAGAAGGATCCTTGTTGATCATCATATCTGCTACTTTTTCTGTAGAGAAAAATCTACTGATTCCATTCATTTCCAAGAGCAATTGTTCTGCAGATAATTCTTTTTGGCTATTGTCTTTATGCGGAATTAAAAGAAGTATTGCTCCAAGGAGTAATAATATAATTACAGGAAAGATATATTTTTTATTCATGATTTTGAATTATTAATATTCAACCTTTTTTGTTCTATTTTGAATCCAGGCAGTTACAATGAATGCAATAAGTGCAATAACAATTAATGCAAAAGCAAAGAGACCTTCTGAAATGCCCAGTGAGTCAAAAACTTTTATATCACCCAGGTTGCTACTCATGTAAAATTCTTTAAATAAGGGATATCCTTCAGCAAAGATGAAGATACCCAGAAAAATACCCACCAAAAATATCATGGCATCGATTTTTCCTATTGCTGCAGCACATACGCTGGTTCCAGGACAGAATCCACCCAGGATGAACCCAGCTCCCATTATAACTCCTCCAACAATAGCGGGCCATAAAAAGGTTGGGTTAACATAAATAAGGCTTAAGTCAATCCACCCCAGATAATTAAAATATAAAAGTCCAAGCATTGCAGTTATGGCTGCTGTAAAGAAAACTCTTAAAACAGTAAAGTCATAGCCATAAAAAACACCTGCAAGGACTCTTGAGCTACTAAATCCAGCTCTTTCTAAAACAAATCCAAATGAAATACCTATCATGAAGGCTATAACATAATTCCATTCTGAGCTTATTACTCCTTGTGCAATTAAAGGTCCCATAATTAAAAATTTAAATCCATAATTTTTTGACGAAAAATGCCAGAACATAGCCTGTTCCGAATATTGCCAGCATAGTGACAAAGCCTGCTGTAGATAAAACAGCCATTCCACTAAGAGCAGCTCCGCTGGTACACCCTCGTCCGAGTTGTGCTCCAGCCCCGAATAATATCCCCCCTAACAAGGCAAAAACCAATCTTGTTTTTGAAGAAATTTTTGGAGAATGTTCAATTTTGAGATTTAGTCTTCCTGCCAAGGCTCCACTTATAAGCCCTCCCATTAGAACTCCCAAAACTTCAAGGACAAGCCATGCTTTTATGGGAGGTTCTTCTTTCTCAATATATTTACTGTAGAAGGGACTGCTTTTTGCGTGCTCATGAGCAACAAGATCCACAGCAGCAACAATTACACTCTTTGGTGCGCCACTAGCACCAAGCCCTCTGCCTGTAAAAAAGAAAGCAGCGAGTAAGGTTAAACCCAGAAGAAAACCTGCCAGGTATGAATTCATGTATTTTTTACTTTTTTCCTTCATAATATAAGTTTTAATAAAGGTATCTTGTGATTTGACCTGCTTCAACAATAATAAATCTGAGAATTAATCCCCCAATTAATATAAGTATGGCAGGTATAGCAACAGGAATATGAAACCCTTTGAGCTCCAGTACCTCCAGAATAGCCGGAATAATCAATCCAATGAATACAACAAATACCCAGAATGAAACTGTGAAGGGGCCACCCAGGAAAAGTTGTGCAGCTTCAATTTGAACAGTTGTGCTGGCTAAAAATCCCATAAAAAGATGAATAATCAGGAATATTTCAATTGCAATAAGCAAAAGATCTATTTTGCTGAATAATTTTTGTTCACTTTTATCTTTTGTAAATAAGAGAATTGTAGCCGCTGCTGTTGAAAATCCTGAAACTAGAAACAAAGGTCCTAGAATGGAAGTATTCCATAGCGGCCGTGCATTAAATGCTGATAGTAGTATTCCTGTATAAATCCCCAGAATCACTGACATTACGAGCATAATCCAGGCTATAGGTTTTCTTTGCTTTATGCCCAACTTGATAATGGAACGAAAAATGCCAAGTCGCAGAATGAGTTTTTCAATCCAGGAAGTTAACTTGTAGAGAAGGGGGTAATTTTTTTGCCAATGCTCAAAAATTTCCTTCAGGTATGATAGGGACCAAACTATACTTAAAGGTGTGACAATCATCAGTGTCCAGGCACCCCAGGACATGGGAGATTCCAGTTTTATAGTTGTGTAAAGCTGCCAGAAGTATAGTTTATGTTTCAGGTCGAGAAATAGTGCAAACAATCCAAACACAAGTAAAAGAGGAACAAGTGTAGGGATGATTTTTACAATGAAAGGCATTTTTTCTTCTTTGCCCTGGATAAAATAGAGGCTTGAAAAGAAAATGAGACCTGCAGCCAGTCCACCAATGAAAAGGTACACCGGAATTTGCCATTCCCAAATATGGATATATGGATCAATCAGGAAATTTTCTCTGCCGCTTATGATTAATTCTTCTTTCATGGTGTATAGCTTTATCTTTTATTATATAAGAAAATAAATATGCGGTTTAGTTCCGGCTTCCGGAGCAAGGACCTTATATTTTCTCTTTTTAAGAATCACAGAAACATCGCTGTTGGGGTCTTCAAGGTCGCCAAAGTACATGCATTTTGTTGGACAAACCTCAACACATGCTGGTTGTTCTCCCTTTTGAATTCTGTGATTACAAAATGTACATTTGTCAACATAACCATCAGGATGAGAAAACCTTGCATCGTATGGACATGATTGAATACAAGCTGCACAGCCAATGCATTTGTGTTCTGTAACCAACACAATACCTCCATCTGAGTAGTGACTGGCACCGGTTGGACAGCACCTAACGCAAGGGGAGTTGTCGCAGTGATTACATCTTTCTGAACGAATTTCAATTTCCAGTTGAGGATAAGTGCCATCTACAACTTCAACCACCCAATCTCGACAATACCCTATGGGAACATTATTTTCTGTTTGGCATGCTACAACACAGTCGCTGCAGCCTACACATTTTTTGGTGTCAATAGCCATTGCGTATCTCATGATTCAACCTCCTCGGATACTGGTTTTTCAGTTAAAAAAGTAACAAAGTTGCCCCGCATTCCTGTTCCTCCCATAATTGGATCAAGCATAACATTGGTTATTAGTTCTGCATCACTGGCTCCTTTTCCGTGAGCTTGTCTTAGCTTTTTATTGGAATGACCAAATCCGTGAACCATATATACGGAATCGTAACGGATTCTTTCAGTAATTCTTATTTTAATCGGAAAACTGGAAACAACATTATCCTGATTCTTTAGATAAATATATTGATCGTTTTCTAACCCCCACTTTTTCGCTACTTTCGGATTTATCCAAACTGTATTTTCTTCCATTAGGTCTGTAAGATTCGGATTATTAGCAGTTCTTGTAAAAGTATGCATTGGGGCTCTTCCGTAAATGAGCCTGTAGAATCCTGAGGGTGGTTCGGGATGTGCTGTGAATTTCGGCATTGGATCAAATCCTTCAGCCTCAAAGGCCGTGGAATATAATTCTATTTTTCCCGTATTGGTATAAAATTCAACATCTTCCCCGGGTGCAAAATATAGATCGTCATACGTTCGCTGGATTTTCTTTACACCAATTTTCTTCATTTCATCAAGAGAAGATCCGATTTGTTTTAACTGCCAATCAAGCATATCCTCAATATGATCATAGGCAAAGTACTCTTCCAGATTTAACTTTTCTGCCAGTTTTTTTGTTATCCACCAACCCGGTTTTGACTCTCCTTTGGGTGGTGCTGCGGGCATTCGAAGAGCAATAGTTGGTTCT
>PKSZ01000725.1 GCA_002869425.1 Marinilabiliales bacterium | reverse complement strand
TTGAAAAGAAGGTTAAGAAAATGCGTTGTTTGAAGTCACGTAGTGACAAGGTTAGCATTTTTAGTTCTTTGAAACCGTTACGGGTCGGGAAAATTACCAGCCACCAGGCATTCTTTGCTTCCTTTCTGTGCCAGGCAGAAAGGAAGGCGGGCAGTTGCACTTGCCTAACTACAATGAGACAAACCTTTTTCTGCACGCAAACTACCACAAAATGTAAGAGGTAAGTTTCGGGTTGTGAAACTACAGTATTTTATGGTTTGTTTTGCAGCGCAACCATTTTATCCTGCATACACATTACAAATGTTATGCATAAATTACATCCACATCAAAGACGGTAACGGTTGAAAGTCTATATTTTTACGCATTATAAATGCTAATGTTAAAATACATCCTCGTTATCATATTCCCAAATCTCAGTAGTCTAAGTGACTCCCAGTCACGCCTGTAATCTCGTCATCCTTCTCCTGTCCATTGAACCCGAACCTGTAGTCATGAGCTCTATAGCAAATACAATGTGACCTCTCTTTAATATTTACTGCACCAGGTTTATGCATAAAAAATAAATTGACTAATTACTCTTTGATCAATTTTTCAACTCTTTGTATTTCTCCTTCAGAATTGTATACAATAATAGAATAGACTCCTGATGATAATTGTTCAAGATTAATTCGATTTTTACCGGTATTAAGTCTTCCTGACTCAAGAACTGTTCGGCCATCAACGGAAAAAATTCGATAATTCAATTCCTGATCAAAAGCATACTCAACATACACTTTATCGTTAGCTGGTTGAGGAAATATTTTAATCTCTTGCTTTTCTGTTTTTACTTCAGAATTTGAAGTAGCAATACTTCCCGTATATGCACGAATACACAAGTCGCGTTCTTTGTTTGCAACATCATTTCCAACCAGGGTCCATAAACTTCCAGAGCTACTAATCCAGCACATTCCTGCTTCAATTACCGGATCGGAGTAACCATCACTGTATTTCTCATAAGGAATTGGATAGCCATAACCCGGTGTATTATATTCAACTTTAATATAAAACTCCTGACCCGAAGTAAGCTCTACTGGTGCATCAAGATCAACCTTATAATACCCCGGATAATCACAAAAAACAGGTCCGACTGATGCCAGTAAGCCGGTTAAAGTATTTCCAGATTTGCTTTGATAAATTTCTATACTAATGCTTGTTGCCTCTGTATTTACATAAGTTCCAACTGCATTTATCTGCTCATTATCTGTAGCTTCATATCTTATCAGGCCAAATGCCAATTCGGTTCCATATCCCACATTACCAATCCAGCCAAGCTGATCAATCATGTACAGTTTATCTCCAGGCTGTACTTCTCCAACACCGGGATAAACACCAACAGTAGACAAAGCCTTCGTATCGTTATATGAAATATAAAAATATCCGTTCTCTCCCCAGCTATCTCCCCAGCTGTTTTTAATAATCCATGCACCGGTTCCACCTGCAGTTACTTTTGTATCATCCCATCCACATAACAAAACGGCATGGTCAGTACTCAGTGTTCCATCGTAATAGTATGTATAATCATCTGAATTATAGAACTCGCTATCATACATCATATTTACATACAAAGCACCATAATCTATAAGACTTTGCTTTACGATATCCGGATCATTGGGCAAAACTTTAAACTGTTCAACCCTGTATTGTACCGGGAGATCTTCTGTACATAAGGCATTCATATCAGCATCATATAAGTCCAGTTCATCTGCAACAGGACCATCCATACGGGTTAAATAAGCAGCTGCCTTTTTGGTACTTCCACCGGAACAAGTCAAACTTGTACCCAGTACAAAACCATGACATGTTCTCATATTCTGTTCAGAAAAATCATAGGTTCCCATCCCATTTTTCAGCATAAAAGATTCAACAGAACCCAATGATGTGAAAGTCCAGCATGCCCCACAACTACCCTGATTTTTAGGAATTGTAACCCAACCCTCATTTCTAAGATCATATACCGGATCGAAAGTATTAACGGACTTTACTTTTGCCAATCCGTTATAACGGGGTTCGACATACATTGGAACATCTCCTGTGTTGGTTTTGCCATTGGCGACTTCTTGCTGCCATTTTATAAATTCAGGACTAGCAGGTGCTTCAATCTCTTGTCCAAAAAGCGAGACTACAACAATAAATACAGGGATAAAAACAAATATTTTTTTCATAAGCATTAATTATGTGATTGTTTCATGCGATAAAATTACTCCGCACAGTAAATATACAAAACAATGCTTATAGCAGGCAAGAGTATTTTGTAATTTGTTAAAAGAAGCAACAAAGAATATACTTAAAACAACTATAAAGAATTCTCTTTCTTATTTTTATAAACAATTGTTCTGTAAGGAAATGGAATTTCTATTCCTTCTTTATCGAATGCTTCCTTAATAGCCTTGTTCAAATCACATTTCATTACAAAAGATGAATCAGAATCTTTAGCCCATACATATGCCCTAAGGTTAACAGAACTGTCACCAAAAGAAATAACACGTACAATAACAGGAGGTTCATTTTTATCTTTGGCTTCACTGGACCTGTTGTCGACAAAATACGGGTGCTTTACGGTTTCCCGCCTAATTATTTCAATTGCCTTATCAACGTTAGAATCATAAGATATTCCCAACTCCAAAAACGAGCATACTTTTTCATCCGTAATCGTTGAATTTATTATTGTTTCTGAACTAATAACCGAGTTTGGCATAATTATCCTGCGGTTTTCATAATTTCTGATTACCGTATGTCTCAATGTTATATCCTCAATAGCACCCAGGTAGTCTGTTCCTATCTTCACCACATCACCAACCCTGAAAGGCTTAAACATAACAATAAAAATACCACTGATAATATTTGAGAAGGCCTGTTGAGAAGCAAAACCAAGAATTGCTGCGAAAATTCCGGCACCGGCAAAAAGAGTAACTCCCAATGCACGAAGCTGAGGTATTGAGTAAAATATAACTACAAAAGCAAGTATGTAAATGATAAAACTTACTGCATTTTTCAAGAAATTGAAACGTGTTTTATCTACTTTCAGGAAATTACTTGAACGTGTAAAATACCTGCTCATTAATCCACGAAGTATCTTTGAAATAAAGAACGCGAGCAGAATTATTACCAAAGGAACAATTATATACCTAAAATAATTATTCTCATTAATACTTGTTAGTATACTTTTAATTTCCTGGATATTCATTTTCTTTTGATGTGAGAAGACTGTAAAAGTCACTCTAATTTACAATAAAAAAGCCACCCGAAGGTGGCTTAAAATAAATAATTTTATATTATCAGAAACTATAAACAAAAGACAAAAGCCCTTTGATATTATCAGCCGGACGTTCTGTGTAGTCTACGTCGATTGGTTTTCCGTAATTGTCAATACGATCGCCATAATACAGTACTCCATATTCAGCTTCTACAGCGATTTTCAATTTTCCTGAAATAAAAACAAGTCTTGGAGCAACCCTTGCCATGCATGCTGCGGTCATCCAGCGACCAACCTCAGTACCGGATACAATCAAATTATTGGAACCAAGATTCTTTGAATATCCAGCAAATAATCCAGCCTGCCATGTTGAACCATTGGAGTTAATATCCAACCAACCGGAAGCTACATTGAAAGGCGTGTATTCCATACCACCATGCTGAATTTCAGCTGTGGAAAGATTTTCTGCATTTAATCTTTGTGCAAATCCTCCCATCATTACCATATTGTCATTTCCCTGACCATACATTCCCCATAACTTAACTGTTACAGGAGCTATTTTATACTTAATGTAAGCATGTGCTGTCATTGAACTAACATTTTGCCCAAATGTTGTTTTATAAGCATCTCCTGTCAAAGGACTGGTAGTTGAAAGAGCTGGCTTCAACACTTTATAACCAAAGCCTGCTCCAGCCCAGATACCTGTTCCATCTTCAGCAACCTGCTTATATTGAACCTGCAGATGTCCTTCTGGAATTCCTGATTCCATATGAGCAGTAGCGCCTGCTTTACTTTTAAAGTGACCTTCAGATAGAACTGCCAGAAATACGTTTAACGAACCAAAAGTCTTGCTTATTCTTATCTGTGGATTTCTTGACAATGGATTAAAGGGTACTCCGGCTCCAAAAGAAACTGTTCCCGGATAGCAATCCGTTACAAATGTTGGATGCCAATATTGACCAGATAATACTGTTAAACCCTTATCTTCCCAGTTCATTTTAACAAATGCGTGGCGCAATCTAAAACTAAATTTGGTTCCTGCACTTGTTCCAAAGAAATCACCTTCCACATATCCGGAAGTCTTTGCTCCAAAAGCATCAGGTCCTGATATTGCACCCTTAAGCCTTGTTTCTATTCCAATCAGGTTAAAATTGGGAACTGCATTGATATCATTACCCGCTGCATCCAAATCTATATCCCTGGGAGATAATAAAAACTGGTTTTCACCTCTTGCGGAAATAACCCGTCTACTGTTATATACTGCATCATTTTTAATATAACCAGCCCACTTTATTCCAAATGATTTCTCTTCTTCCTGAGCATTTGCAATAAATGGAATCGATAAAAGTATCGCAAAAAATAGTAATACACTTCTTCTCATAATGTTACTTTTATATTAAACTATTGGCAAAAATATTAAAATGAATGATTCTAACTTGCTAAAAATTAGTTTTTTTTCACAAACAAGAAAATTCAGCACCTCACTGTTCGGAATATAATTTTAGTTATAAAACTCCGAAAGCCCTTACCAAAGAGTATTCTGCATCAAATAGAATACAATTGCATGCTAAGTATGTAATTTCATAAAATTTTATTTTCTTGCATGTTAACATTATGGATACAATATTAATTTGTAAAAAGATTGTAGTACGAGGACGCGTACAAGGAGTATTTTACCGGGCATCAGCAAAGAAAAGTGCTAGATATTACGGAATAAAGGGATATGTTAAGAATCAGGCTGACGGGAGCGTTCTTATCCATGCTGAAGGAAAAAAGATCAATATGCAGCAGTTTATCAATTGGTGTAAAGAAGGGCCACCTCATGCATGGGTTGAATCCATTGAAGTTAATGAAGCTGAAGTAAAAAACTACAAATTATTCGAAGTAAAGTATTAGCTTACAAAACGCTTTTAAAATCAACGCTAAGCTTAGACAAAAATCCGGATATTTGAGTCAGGATATTCTTGATGAGTGTTTGTTCAATGTGCGACAAGCCTGATAAAGGAATCAGGTTGTCAGGAGAATTACCTTCTTCCATTTGTGCTACCTGATTTTTAAACCGAATTAACATTAGATAATCATAAGCATCAATCATTTCCTGATAAACAGAACCTTGTAGTATTCCTTTATCAAACAATTTATGAATCCTTCTTAACGTATTGGTTTCCTGAATACTATTCTTCAAGGAATACAATCTTGCAAAACCTGAGATTGCCATCAATACCTTTTTGATATCGAATGTCGTGCCGCTTTCATTGGCATCCAAAACAATATTTCCAAAAATATTTAATGGTGGTTTAAAGGCAAGAACACTTTCTGCCATATGGTAATAAAATACATCACTTTTCTTTAATTCGCCTATAACGTAGGTTTTCAATTCGTCAACCAAACCCCCTTCCCCATATACAAATCTAAAATCAAAGAAAATGTTCACATCCATCAAGTCTTTACCATCACCTGATTTTGACCAGGAATGAAAATAATCCTTCCACACCGATAATGGTTTGCACCACTCAGGATTAGAGGCCATGATACCACCCTTGCATAATGCATATCCAATTGTGTCCAAAGATTTGTTTACCTTCTCTGCCAAAAGATGAAAATACTCTTCCGTTTCAGTTTGCATTGAAACTTCTACATCTTCATATACTATAGCATTATCCTGGTCTGTTTTTAACGTTTGCTCTTCTCGACCTTCACTTCCCATTACCATAAAAGCAAATTGCACAGGAGGCTTTCCGATTTCGTTAACAACAAGCTCAATTACCCTTTCTGCTATAGAATCAGCGATGGCAGATATTATTCTTGTTACATTTGAAGCATTTGCTCCACTTGATATATATGCCCGTATTAACTTCGGTATCTTTAAACGAATACTTCTAATCTCGTCAATCGATTCAGCAGCTTCTATCTGCTGAATAATAACACCCGTTGAATATTTATGAACCTGCAATATACTATCGGTTGTTACAAGTCCAACAATATCATTTGTATTGCCTTTTATTGCCAGTACATTACAAGCTTTGTTCTGCATTTCCAATGCTGCTTCAAACAACAAGGCATCACTTCTAACTGTATGAACAGGTGATGACATAATTTCAAATACAGGTGTTTCGAGTTATAATCTTTCTCCCACAATACGTTCAGAAATAGCTTTGTTATCAATAATACCGATTACGTCTTCCTCCTGCGTTTTCACCAGCACAGAATCCGTATCGCTTTTCATTATTAATTTAGCCACTTTGTAAATCGGGGTATGCATCCCTGTATATACCACCTTGGACGCTATATTTTTTACAGGTTGATGCAGAAACATAAGAGAAGCCTGTAACTCTGATATAAGGTTTTCCCTTTCCTGTTCATGTCTTGCCTGTTCAGAAATATCTTCCAAAATACCATTACAAAATAATGCATCTACACTATCATCTTTTTCCATTTTGCATGATA
>PKSZ01000732.1 GCA_002869425.1 Marinilabiliales bacterium | reverse complement strand
CAGAACAAGACCGTTTGAAACAATGTTCTTAAACGCAACAGAATCAAAAAGCATTACAGCAAGGGCATGTAAGGTAAAGAACCATCCACGGGTCTGGTCAACACCTTCGGCAATAAAATCTGCAGGGAAGAACGATTTAAAGAAATCCTGATTTGCAAAAGGATAATGCAATTGAGCATATGGCATTGCTCCTGAATCGAACCACACATCAATAAGATCCGGTTCCCTATACATTTTCTTTCCTGAAGGAGAAACAAGCACAATACGATCCACATAAGGTTTGTGCGGATCGAAACGCGTATAATTCTCCTCAGACATATTTCCTGCCTCGAAATTGCTCAGTGGGTTTTCTTCCATAAAACCTTTTTCAACCGACTTCTGACATTCTGCTTTTAATTCTTCGAAAGAACCAATACAGATTTCTTCTTCACCATCTTCGGTTCTCCATAGCGGAAGTGGTGTACCCCAATACCTCGAACGGGAAAGATTCCAGTCTACGAGGTTCTCCAGCCATTGTCCGAAACGTCCGGTTCCGGTTGCTGGTGGTTGCCAGTTAATGGTTTTATTCAATTCTATCATTCTTTCTTTAAGAGCTGTTGTTTTTATAAACCAGCTATCAAGCGGATAGTATAGAATTGGTTTATCTGTTCTCCAGCAATGAGGATAAGAGTGTTCATACTTTTCTGTTTTAAAAAGTTTGTTTTCCTTCTTCAGCTTCACAATGATATCCACATCAACTGAGTCTTTGCCTTCAGGAATGCTGCTATCAAAGGAATTTTTCACAGCTCTTCCGGCAAATTCACCCGCTTCGTCAATAAAATAACCTCTTTTATCAACCATAGTAAGAGACCCAATACCATTTTCACGTGCCACTTTAAAGTCATCTGCACCAAAACTGGGTGCAATATGTACAATTCCGGTACCATCTTCAGTAGAAACAAAGTCACCTGTAATAACTCGAAATGCATCACCATTTTCAGGTTGCATGTAAGGTAGCAATTGCTCGTAACGAATGCCGTCAATTTCACTTCCTTTAAACTCAGCAACAATTTTAAATGGAATATTTTTATCACCAGGATTATAATCCTCCATAGCCATATCTGCATTTTTATCAGAGAAAAACCCTCCGGATAATTGTTTGGCTACTACAACAGAAACCGGCTCTCCAGTATATGGATTAAAAGTTTCGACCAGCAAGTAATCAATGTTTTTACCCACAGCCAAAGCTGTATTGGAAAGCAATGTCCATGGAGTTGTTGTCCATGCAAGAAAAAACACATCATTGGTCGTTTTATCAAAGAGCCATTGCGAGCTTTCATTTCTAACAGCCTTGAACTGAGCGATACCTGTTGTATCTTTTACATCCTTGTAACATCCAGGCAAATTCAGCTCATGTGAACTTAAGCCCGTACCTGCAGCAGGAGAATACGGTTGAATTGTGTAGCCTTTATATATCAGCCCTTTGTCATAAAGTTTTCGTAACAAGCTCCACAGGGTTTCTATGTATTTCCCTTCGTATGTAATATACGGATGATCCATATCGAGCCAAAAACCCATCTTATCTGTAAGGTCTTCCCAAACATCTGTATACTTCATCACATCCTTACGACAGGCGTTGTTGTACTCTTCAACTGTTATTTTGCTGCCAATATCTTCCTTGGTAATTCCCATTGACTTTTCCACACCCAACTCAACAGGTAGTCCATGTGTATCCCATCCTGCTTTCCTATGGACAAGGTAACCTTTCTGTGTTTTGTACCTACAAAAAATATCTTTGATAGATCTTGCCATTACATGATGGATTCCAGGCATTCCATTTGCAGAAGGAGGACCTTCATAAAAAACAAATGTTTCTTTCCCTTCTCTTGTTTCCAAGCTCTTTTCAAAAGTTTTTTCCTCTTTCCAGGTATCCAATATCTCTTTATTTACACCTGACAGATCAAGGTTTTTATATTCCGGAAACTTCGCACTCATAATCTTCTTGTTATATTACTGTACATCAATTATTTACACATCTCGTCAGAGAAATGCAAATATAGTCTTTTATTATCAAAAAGCCAAGATTGGAATTGTAGTGTACAATTCTAAAAATAGAGCGCAGAGTGTGACCTACAAATAAATAACCGTCTCAATGGCAGAATTAATGCAAATGATATGAACCTGGTTAAGTGTAATGAATGTTTTTGGCGGGGTTTTGATGAAGATCTACTCACTATGGAGCAAGACATGGAAGAAGAAAAATTATGCCCTTTATGTAAAAGCAGTGATATAGAAATCATTGGTTATATGGCATATGAAAAAGAAGAAAGTTACGACGAAACCGATGTATAATTAAACCGCAATTTCCAGACTTTGAGAGCTGGTATATAATTGTTCGATTCTGCGTCTGGCTCTGGATAATCTCATTTTCACAGCACTTTCACCCATTTGATACTTTTGTTGTAATTGTTTGATTGAATAGTTATTATGATATTTCAAAACAAGCATTTCCCGTTCAACAAAAGGTAGATTGTTTAATAAAAACTCAATGCTTAATTCTCTCCTGTCTACTTCCTCAAAATCGATATCTTCATTTATGGATTCTGCAATGTCAAAACTATTATCAATTGCAAAAGAGCTGTACTTCTTCTTTTTTCGAACAGTTTCAACACAATGATTCATAGCAACAGCATACAGCCAAGTTGAGAATTTACTGGTTCCATGAAATTTATACAAATTCTGTAAAACTTTCAGCATTATGTCTTGTGCTAAATCTTCTGCATCGCTTACATTCCCGGCAAAAGATAAACACTTATAATACACCTTCTTATAGTATCTTTTGTATAAAACACTTAATGATTCCGCAGAGTTTTGATCCAGATAATCCTTAACAAGCTGCTCATCTGATAATTGAACTGTTTTCATTTAATTGGAATTACTAAGGAAAGTTATTCCAAAATCTATATTGAAAACAGTGTAATCTAACGTAATTTTTTTCTTTACAAATCTGGGTTGACTATACGAAAAACCAGCAGAAACTAGGTAAATCTCGTAGAACTAATCATTCAGCAAGCCATTCTGGATAGCATACTTTACAAGGCCAGCTGTATTTTTCAGACCCAGCTTTTCCAATAAGTTTCTCTTATGAGTATCTACTGTACGAATGCTAATAAACAATTCATCTGCGATTTCAGAATTGGAATATTCCCTTGCTATCAAGCGAAGAATTTCTGTTTCCCTTCGTGTTAAGGGAATATCACTTGAGTTGCTTCTCTTTTTGTTAACCAACTGGCTGATTAACTTTTGTGACACATCGCTACTAAAATAGCTTGCACCATTGTACACTGCTTTGATAGCAGCTATCATCTCATCCTTACCTGTATTCTTAAGTATATATCCTTTTGCACCTGCATCCAGCATTTTCATGATATAGCTATGATCGCTATGCATTGACAAGGCCAGAACTGCAATATTATTATTAGCCATTGTAATTTTACGGGTTGCTTCAATTCCACTTGATCCATCAAGATCAATATCCATTAAAACAAGATCTATTTCTTTACTTTCCAGTATATTGTAAATCTCATCAGCAGAAGAGGCTTCAGCAACAATTTCTATCCCTGCTTCTTTAACCAACAAGGCCTGAATTCCCTCTCTGAAAATCCGATGATCATCTGCTATCAGAAGCTTGATTTTATTCATATTTCTCTGAATTTAAAGGTATTTCCATTACAACATTCACACCCTGGCCAATACGCGTATCTATGGAGCAAGTTCCTCCCAGGGAAGCCACTCTTGTTTCAACATTTGCCAGACCAATTCCGCTTCCGGGAAGCATTTTCCAATCAAAACCCTTTCCATCATCCTCAATAGATAATACGAGACTATCAGCATGTTTAATAAGCTGAACTTCTATTCTTTTGGCATCAGAATGCTTTACTGCGTTATTTATTAATTCCTGACCAGACCGGTACAAACCGAGCTCAATCATTTGATCAAACCGTTCCTCCGGATGTGAAGAATAAAAGTAAACCTCTAACTTACTGGTATTATCAAGTCTTTTGCACAAACTCTCCAATCCTGCAGACAAACCAAAATCTTCAATTACTTTTGGCAGCAAATGATGAGAAATATATCTTATCTCATCTGCAACCGTATCAATAAGAGAATATGCAGCTGAAAAATCCTCTTTAATAGGAGGGCTTAATTCTACGATGTCTGATTCTATCTTTTGTATGTTCATTTTTATTGTAGACAATAATGGCCCAACTCCATCATGCATCTCTTTGGCTAATCTTCGTCTTTCCAATTCCTGTCCTTCAATCATTGAGTTAAGAACTGCTGTTTCCATTTCTTTTAGCCTGGTAACATCTTCTATGGTTATGATCATTCCATGATGAGTAAGCCGTCCCCTGAAAGAGAAGAAATTGTCATTATAAGGAATCAGTTCTAAATCAAATGATTTCTGCTGTTTTTCAAGGCTAGACCGTAATATGCTTTCCAATTCCGGAAGAAACTGTATATAGCCATAAACACTTCTGTCAGCAATACTGTTTATCTCATCTTCGATTCCAAGATACTGCATTGCCAATGAATTAACCATGATAATTTTACCCTGATAATCAAGAGCTATAATTCCATATGGAGAACTCCCGATTACAGATAGTAAAAAATCCTTGGGCTCACTTTTTAAAAACTTTCCCTCTTTCACAAGATTCAAAAACAGGTATGAACAGGAATGAAAGATACACAATTTATTTGTGACCTATTCAACACTTTTTCGTCATAATTGCAGGTAATAGTTATTAACATCATGAAACCAAAAGAAAAACCAACAAAGGAAAAGCTATACAGAAAGTCGAAAAGTGTAAAAAAGCTAACTCCCATTAAAAAAGAAAAGAAAAAGCTTTGGTGGGATGAAGATGAAAACGATCTGTACCCTGAACCATAGCTACAATTCTGATATTTTCTTTCTGTAAGCATATTTACGATGCTGTAAATCTGTCTTTTCTCTAATTACATTTTCAACAAAGTCAAGAACTTTGGTCTGAAGCTTTGTTCTGTTCAGTCGGTTTATTCTTGAAATACCACCCGGACTGGTAACATTAACTTCTATAAGCTTTCCGTTGATAATATCAATACCAGCAAAGTAAAGACCATCCGCCACTAATTTTGGTGCTATTTCTTTGCATATTTCTTTTTCCTGTTTTGTTAATACATGCTTAACTACTGTTCCACCTGCATGAATATTTGCCCTGTTATCATCCGCAGAAGGGATACGCCGCATTGCGCCAATTGCTTCGCCATTTAACATAATAACACGGATATCTCCCAATTCAGCTCCCTCTACATATTCCTGCAATATTACATAGTTGCTACCATCCTTTCCGTCGATATAATAATCGAGCAAAGAATTTACATTTTGAATGGCAGTTTTTTCTATAACAATTACTCCGCTTCCACCGTAACCATTCAACGGTTTTAATATCATCTTATCCTTTTTTGATTCACGGATTATTCTCTTGAGATAGTCTTTGTTTTTTGTCACATGAGTTGCTGGTATTATCTTATTTTCAGGATCATAGAAAGCAGCTGTATACAGTTTATTGCTCGCTTTTCGTAAGCCATCAATATCATTAACGATGAAGCAATCTTTTTTAACAGAATCCAAAAAATTAAGCATAATATTATCGATGGGAGGATCTGATCGCAGGAAAATAACGTCGAAGCCTGCCATTGGAAGCATTTTCTCTTTGAAAACAGCCAATTTATAAAAAGTAGGGATACTCTTTGATATTTTTGCCTTGGATCTAAAGATCTTTACAAATCCATAACTCACACTATTTCTTATGGTAAGCTTATGAGGGTATGTTATACCAACAGTATGTCCCCTGGAAACTGCTTCATGTATTATTCGTATAGTTGAATCATTCACTGGGTCTAAAGTTTCCCAGGGATACATAATAAAACAAATATTCAATTTCATTTCTAGTTTAATTGTGACAAATCCAACATATCAATATCCTCAGACTCCAGCTTTTCATCATAATTAAAATGTTCATATTCTTGCCGAAGAATATTTATTGATACAATGTCGTTTTTAAAATATTCAACATAAATAATAATCTCGTCATCCTCACTTACCCCCATAATTTGATTGGTAAGATTGTAGCCTGATACTGCCTCTGAGAATTCTACAATTCTGTCAACGGGCACATAAAACTCAATTTTATTCATAACTCAAGGGTAAAACAGGGATAATTTCTTATCCCTGGAACAATTAAAGGAGAAAAAGGTTCGAATTAATCTTCATCATCATACTCTTCTGCAGATTCCTGCTGACTTTCTGAAGAAAGAATTGAGCCCTTATCGTTAATTTTTAATATATACACCAAATCTTCTACAGATAGTTCCACTTCAAAAACAATATTCTCAGTAGTTGTAATTTTTAAATACCTGTAAGCGTAACCATCCTTATACTTTTTGGTATATGCATTACGAACAGCTTCAGGTAGTTCTTCATCTGATACCAGCTCGGTTACCAACTTCAACCATTTACCATCTGAAGAATAAAAAACATGCTGCATGTAATCATCTAATACAAATGTTACGTCATATTGACCGGATTCGGTATTCCATTCTACATTTTCTGCATCTGAATACTTGCTATTAAATGCATCCTGAATATTTTGCGGTACATCTT
>PKSZ01000730.1 GCA_002869425.1 Marinilabiliales bacterium | reverse complement strand
CATCATAATATCTTATACCTTCAGTTTCATCTACCCATTGTGTTTCCAAAGAAGATAAATCGACTGTAGATCCATTTGTAATAGAAAGATCTGTACCAGATAAGCTAATATTCTGTAGCTCATTGTTTGGATCGGCATCGGTATCCTCAACACCATCCTGAACAACAGAAAGATCTACAGTACTTCCATCTGAAATAGAAAGTGAAGTACCAGCTAATGATAGATCCTGTAATTCGTTCAATGGATCGGCATCTGCATCCTCCACACTATCATTTACAACATTGTTTGCTGTAAAGGCATAGGGAACTGACAAAATACTGCTAGTCCCAAGAAGTTCATAACTACTTCCGCCAGTAATATCCAGTTCAACCTGCATGAAATGTTCATCAGCAGCCCAGTTTATACTTGTAAAATCACCTGATTCGACCGTACCTTCACCTACATTAAAAGTTACCAGGCCAAAATCGTTGGTTGTAACCAGATGAGTTTCAACATAAATATCTGTAAAGGCTGTACTTTCCTGAATGGTTATCCTGAAATTCACTTGTGTGTTTTGTATTATATCACCAGCATTGTCTCTAACAACTGCCTGATATTTAAATGCCTGAGGAACTTGTGCCATCAGACTTACAACTACAAATAGTGCAATAAAAGAAAAGAGTAATTTTTTCATGGTTGTAATATTTTATTGTGTTTTAATTAATTTATACGATTCCAGTATACTGCCCGTACTATTTCTAACATGTAACAAAAACTGACTTCCCGTGTATTGCTGAATAGGGATGATTGTTTTCGATCCACTTGTGGTAGTTCTGAAAATTTCTTTTCCATTCATGTCATACAGGAACAATTGAAGTTTCTCAACATCATTGCTTTCAACATAGAGATTTTCAACAACCGGATTAGGATAAACTGAAAGTATGATGCTTTCCTGTTCAGAAGAAAACACACTCACCAGTGTAAATGATGTTTGCTGAAACCCTTGTGTATTAATGACAGAGCTCCCTGTAAAAGTTTCTGTTACTACTTCCCCGATAGTCTGACTAATAGAAGCCTGACTACCCTCAAAGTAATCACCTCCGGGCGCCAGCACACTCTGATCCACATTTTGTGCCTGCAGCCCCAAAGCAAAAATGAACAAAAACAATAAATAGTAAATCTTTTGCATAGCTTTGAAATTTAGTTTAACAACTCAAAACTATGCAATTACAATGCGTTTGTAAATTAAGAATGTATTAACGGCGGAACTGCTCTCACCAATGGTCTCTATTATGGATAAACGGTATTACATAAAAAATCGATTATATCAATAATCCCCATATGACTTCCATTACAAAAACCGGGCAGACTGCATTTTATACTTTTGCGTTCTTACGGGCTTGGTTTTAGGATATTTAATTGAATACGACATAACGACTTTTCTCACCTCGTTAGGTTTTAACAGGAAATTCCATTCCAACTCTCCTGTCAGATCATTTTTTGAAGCACTTGAAACATCTATTAAATCAACTACTATATCATTATCCTGAGAAACAGGAAATTGATCAAGCACTTTCAGGTTAACAGGATATTTACGATTGTTTTTCACACTGATCTCATATGCAAATACCTCTTTTCGATTGCTCCCTATCAACTGCTTTTTTGTAAACTCCTTTAATTGAGTACGATTTACTATAATCTTACTATCCCTACCCAAAGAAACTTCAAGTGTATCAGTTAATTCAGCAGTATTGATAAAAGATCTTCCTATATATGTATCATTGAAATAGACATTTGCATAGCCCGATATCAGGTTCTGCTCCTCCCATCCTGTTATACGAGCAAGTAAAAAGGCATATTTATCATTTTTCGGAATTGTTATATGCTTATAAGATGCCGTTAAGAAAAAATCTTCGACATCAATATAATAGGGTTTTGCATCTGCATTAATTGTATACTTTTCTTTGATCTCGAAATAAGCACTTAACTCCGAGACCTCAATCATTCTCCCCTGTGGAATATCAACTGCCTGTACAGCTTGTTGCAAAGCACTGCTTTTTGATGCTTCTCCTTTTTCCTGCACAATACTATTGTCGTTAAAATAATCGTATTCAAGCTTTTTGTAACTGCTGTATTTGTAGTTTAAATACCAGGGGTCCATTGATGGCTTATCAGCGCTCTTCAGCGGATCTGCGGTTGATAGTTTTATAGCCACATTTTTCCAATCAATCTGTGTGTTATTATATACTTTTGCCCTATATATTAATTTTATAGAATCATTTAATTGTTCTGCAATTATATCGTAAATAGGTACCCAGCCTGCCTCTTGAACAACATATTTTAATTCCACATCAACACTTTGAGTTTTGGGAGAATAAAGCAGTATAGAAATAATATTTCTGGAATAGTTTCCCTCCGCTTTTAGCTCATACAACTGATTTTCAATTTTTTGCTGATATGCAGAGATTTCTATAATTTCCATTCTGTTTTTCGTCATCTCAATATTTATAGCTTCTATCCTTTGACGATAATATGTTGCGGCTTCTTTTAAATCCTGAATACTAACTCCATTTTGTTCACTTTTCAGATTTCGATTGGTAAGCAACAACTCCTTTTCAACAGATAAAGCATCCTGCTGATCATTCAATCGGTTCAACTTATCATTCTGTATTTTTAGACTATCTTTTAATAATGTAACCATTGGTGTCAGCTCCTTTTTATACAAATGGTCTATCTGACTGGTTAAGGATAATATGGAAACATCATTTGGACATTTTACACGCATACTTTTATTCACCAACTGAGGAGAAATACCAGGAAACCGTATAATATTCTTTCCCTCTCTCAAATTCACAGTAGCTAAACGTGTGATTTCAGCGCCATCCAAATACACTACAGAAGAACTTATTTTTGACTTAACCGACTGATCATTTATTATTTGGGCCTTAAGTGAAATACTCAAAACCATTACACTTGCTATAAGAAATAAATATTTCATATTTTCATTTTTTAATTTTGTTGTCTATTCTCTGATTTTACATTCTTACAATCTAAAAATAAGAAGTTTGTTTGTATTAATTTTGCAAACAGTTCTATTTTTACATCAAAAGATACTATTCATTGAGGAAATGTAAAGAATATAACAGAAAGAAAAATAAAAGACTGGCAAGACTGGCTTTCAGATTCCTGATAGCTTTTGTTTTAAGTTCAGTTATCGTTACAATTATATATGCTATTGTTCCGGTTCCTTATACACAATTAATGTTGAAACGATTAATAGAACAAAAAGCAAACAATAAAGAATTAAAACTCCAAAAAACATGGGTACCAATTGAGGATATTTCTGACAATATGATAATGGCAGTAATTGCTTCTGAAGATCAAAAATTCCCAGATCATTATGGTTTCGACTGGCAATCGATCAAGGAAGCTCATCTTGAAAAAAAGGAAGGTAAACGATTCAGAGGCGGAAGCACTATTAGTCAGCAAACGGCTAAAAACGTTTTTCTATGGAATAAAAAATCATACATAAGAAAAGGTCTGGAAGTATGGTTTACATTGTTAATTGAAACCATATGGGGCAAAGAGAGAATCATGGAAATATATTTGAATGTTGCAGAATTTGGAGATGGGATATATGGTGTAGAAGCTGCATCTCAATATTACTTTCATAAACCTTCAGAAAAATTATCCAAAAATGAAGCTGCTTTATTGGCAGCTATCTTACCCAATCCAAGAAGATGGAATCCATCAAAGCCTACCCGGTATCTTTATAATCGACAAAATTGGATTGTTGGACAAATAAATAATCTTGCCAAACCAGATTTTCTATTGGAAAAGTAGTTTTTTTACACTTTCCAATTTTTCGTCTAAACTCATATAACCATCCAGCCAGTGAATACTATAACCTTTTCGTTCCATTCCCCGAAACCAGGTCATTTGTCGCTTAGCAAATTGATGTATAGCCACTTCAAGCTTCTTAAACATCTCATTATAAGACAATTCTCCGATCAGATGTAAGGTTATATACTTATATTCCAGTCCGTAGTAAATCAAATCTTCCGGCTCAACACCACCATTTATCAAAGATTGCACTTCTTCAATCATCCCGGATTCCAACCTTCTTTGTAATCTTTCACTGATACGTTTCCTGCGTGATTCTCTATCAAATTTAATTCCCACCAATAGAGATTTTATATCAGGATATTCAAAGGAATCATCCACATTATTTTCCACATAATAAGCTTCTATTTCTATGGCCCTGATTGCGCGCTTTTTTGTATCAACATCCGTAGTATTGTGCAGTTTCTTGTATGTATTAAGAACTTGCTGAAGCTCTGACATACTTTTTGTTTCAAGCTCCTTTCTCAACACTGGATTCACAGGAACACGAATAAGTTTGTACCCCTTGAGTACAGCATCAATATACATACCCGTTCCTCCGCAAAGTACAGGTATTTTATCCTCTCCCCTTATGGAATCAAATACTTTTAAAAAATCTCGCTGATATTCAAATACATTATATTTATACCCTGCATCAACTATATCAATTAAATGATATTTAATCTGCTTACCATTCACTATATAATCTTCGTAATCTTTACCTGTTCCCAAATCCATACCTCTGTACACCTGGCGTGAATCTGCACTTATTACGTCAGAATCAATTTTGTAAGCCAAAGCGGCGGCCAATCCAGTTTTACTGCTTGCAGTAGGCCCAAGTATTGTTACTAGATTATATGGTGACTTCATATTCATGTAATAAAATTAGTATTTTTTATGGAAAGAAACTTTTAATTACCAATATTGACTACTTTTGTAATCGGATAATATGCTGTTCAAAAGATTAATTCTACATATTAAACAATTGATACTTTCACCGGTAAAAGAGTGGACATATATTCAATCAAGACCGCTCTCTCAAAAATCTTTGTACCTGCACTTTGCATTTCCTTTGATAACTTTAATTTCTCTTGCTGACACCATATCAACAACAAAATGGAGGGGGCTGTATACTTTTATTGATTCTTTCGTAATATTTATTGCGCAATTTACAATCTACTCGCTAACTACCATACTTTTTGCAATGATAGTTAATGAATTAATTAAAAGCTTTGGAGGTAAAAAAGATAAAAATATGGCAAGCAATCTAGCCATTTTATCGATTATTCCATTTTACCTTGCAATGATCCCTGCCAATTTAATTCCTGACCTGTTTTTTTTAGGCTTAGCTGGCCTCTATTCTATATTTGTATTTTATCAGGGATTGTTGATATTATTCAAGATCAACGAAGAAAAAAAAGTAGGATTTATATTTATTGCATTCCTTATATTTATAGGTATTTTTGAAAGCCTTCAATGGATTATTCTTGTTTCTGTGCGTGCACTTTTAAGAATAATTTAACACAAATTGCAATTTATGTCAAAACAAGGTATAGAAATAAAAAATAAAAAAGCTTCCTTTCTTTTTGAACTGAGTGATGTATTCACAGCTGGAGTGCAACTTACAGGAACAGAGATAAAGTCTATACGGCAAGGCAAAGCAAATTTCACAGATGCCTATTGTATTTTTAAGAATTCAGAACTTTTCATTAAAGGTCTGCATATTTCCGAATACAGTCATGGTAACCTAAACAATCATGATCCAAAAAGAGAACGCAAACTACTTTTAACCAGACGCGAACTAACCAAACTGGAAGGAAAAACCAAAGAAAAAGGTTATTCTATAGTTCCTACTAAGCTTTTCATTTCTGAAAACGGGTATGCTAAAATAGAAATTGCACTGGCAAAGGGTAAAAGGCAAAAAGACAAACGAGAAGATATCAAGAAAAAAGATATTAAGCGGGATCTTGATCGCCAAATGAATTATTAAGCGTTACTGCTCAAAGAAGAAATCGTTAAGCTTATAAATATCATCAATTGTAAGCTCTACTTTGAAGTCGAACCATGCATCAATAACATCATTGTATTCTTCATATGATATGTAGCCGTCGTCATCGCTGTCAAACTTTTTAAATTCATCAGGTATCTCAACATAAAATGATTTAAACATATTTCTATTATCCCTGCAGAGGCTGGGATACCACTCACATATTTCTGAATGCGGAATAGCAATTGTATCTCCTACTACATCTTCTGTCATGGTTACTCCCTTCAGGTCTACAATAGCTCCAGCCTGTGTCTGTAACTCCTCGTCAATCTGCTCACCAATACCATCTCCATCTGTATCCAATGGACAACCATCAACACCAACTTTAATCCCGGGTTCAGTGTATGCACACTCATCCATCAAGTCGTGTATTTTATCGCCGTCTTCATCCTCAAATTCGAACATGGATATATCAAGAAAATCGATATGCTGATAGTAAAGTGGGATATCTGGTTTCTTAAATAAATCCAAATGAAATGAAACATAGGTTAATAAATAATTATCCTGCCCTTTGTCGCCATTACGAAGACCTTCACCTTCTCCAGAAATATTATCAATCTTATCATGAAATACATAATGATATGATGCACCCATTCTCATACTTAACCTCTTCATAACCTGTATATCCAAACCGGCATCAATTGGAATAGCAAATGCTATCTCAGGATAACGTCCTGAACCATCAATGTCCATATCTCTCAAATCTGTTTCATAGACATAATCTCTATGAAGGATAATACTTTCATCTGTTTTTTGAGGATCTTCTGGTATATTTCTNNNAACCAAGACTTATATATGGTCTCCATTTTGTTCTTGAAACAGAACTTTCGAGTATAGCATCTCGTTCTTCAAACAAATGATCAAAATTATAAGCAACAGATATAGCACCTGAAACAATATCGGATTCGAAATTCAAATTTCTTTCATTCCCTTTCTCGTTGCCGGATAATGTACCCTGCATTGCCGTATAATCTACCCGCAAAAAGCTATTAATATTTCTTGATACAATCAGTTTTGTTGCGCCTCTTCCAATATAAATATTGTTTGAATAATCCCTCACATCTCCCATGTAAGTAATAATACCCCTACCGAGTCCAATAATAGGCTTATATACCGGATTTTTTCCATCCGTTGACGATTGATTCAAATAATCAAGAAAGTAACTATCGTCATCAGAAGTTTCTGTGTACTCAAATTCGCCCTGAGCATACAAAGACAATGGCAACAAAAAAGATAATAAAATTAGAAGTCTCTTCAAATTCATGGCTTTAAAGCTACTACTTTTACGTGAAAATTTAAAAAAAGTTGGGATTTACTTATACCATTTTTGACCAGCTATCATCAAAGCCTCTTGAACAGTGATTCTTTCTCCATTATTATAAGCAGCTACGAACGCCTGATCAACGGGAGAATTGTTAAGCAAATTATTGCGGTAATCACGTGCATTCAGATATACAGGGAATGATCCAACAGTATATTTATTCCAGCCCTCATGTGCTTCAAGCCGAATTTTATCCTGCACCCTAAAATTACTATTTTTATTAAAATAATTAGGCTTTCTATATCCCTTAAGAGCACAAATTTGAACACTGTAACTAATCTTACCTTCTGATCCGGTCACATTGGTTGCTTTTGGATCATTTCCAGAATTATCACTATCAGTATTTTGGGAATCAGTGTTTGCAGCTACCGCACTACCTGAAAGATTTAAGTCAGAAGCCTTTGTTACGTCGATAACAGCAGTATTTTGAGTCTTTTCTCCTTCTTTCAGGAAAAAAAGCGTTCCGGCATAATCGGGTTTTTGACTGATAGTTCCGGCTTTAGGCTTCAACTTATAAGAAACATCAAAAGAACCTTCGGGGGCATTTTGCCACATGAATTTAGCTGTACCATCGGCAAAAGAAAAAATTCCATTTCCCGTTTCCACTGGTTCTGCAACATAGCCATCAGGAATTGCTTCATAAATTTTAATAAACTTATCTACATTGTGCTGTAAATTAAGATTTACAAGGATTTCATTATTATCCTTTGAACTCATTTTTCTACTACACCGTACCGTTTTATCTTCAACATCGGCATTTTCAGCCAATTGACCAATTCCATTTCCATCATACCTTTCGTTCAAAACCAAAACTGCAGTCCATTCAGAATATGCAACAGATTTTCGCTCAAAATCTTCATCCACATATGCAAACTTACCAGCAATTGTATAATAACCATACACAGACGTATCCACATGAACTTTGTAGGAAATTGTAAACTCTTCTTGCTCAGGCATATTAATCCATGTAAACTTTGCTGAATTGTCCGCAAAATTAAATACACTTCCCATTGTGTTCACAGGTTCTGCTGTAAAACCGGCAGGCAACGGCTGCAAGAAACGGGCATGATTCTTCAAATCCCCTTTCTTAATATGAATTTCTATAATAAAATCCTCACCAGCAGTTACTTCTTCAGGAATTTTTGGTGTAACTACAACTTCTCCTCCTGTGATCAGATAGTAAGCTAAAAGACCTACGATATTTACCAATATTACAAAATGTTTCACCATGCTTCACACTATTGGACCCATTGATTGCTTGTAATCATCAATGCTTCCTGAACTGTTATGCGTCTTCCTTCATTATACGCAGAAACAAAAGCATCGGTTGCATCTGTTTTATCCCAGATTTCAACACGATAGTCTCTAGCATCTCTATAAATGTTAAAACTTCCAACTGTATATTTAGTCCAGCCATTGTGCGCTTCAACATTAACTTTGTCGTTAAAAATAATCTTTCTTTTTCGTTTGACAAAGCCTGGTGTACGATATTTTTGAAGAGCGCATATCTGAACTTTATAATTTACACCATTTTCTGGATTTGAAACGTTTGTTCCCTGATTCTGATTATTTCCGTTATTGCCGCTATTGTTGTTATCATTTCCATTGTTATTGTCTGCAGTATTCTGATTGTCGTTATTTGTATCAGTACCTGTATTATTTTCAGGAACTCCAGCATCTGCCAATGTTTTTATATAGTTTTCATGCAGTGTATCCTTCTCTTCAATCTTATTACTCACTGTCTTACCATTATCCAAATATGATAATTCTCCATCAATTTTTAATGCATAAAGATCGACACTATCATCAATAGGCTTTAACTTATATCGCACAACAAACTCTTCATCAGATGGCAAATTTTGCCAAATAAACTTTACTTCTCCATCCTTAAAAGAGAATATTCCGTCCTTATTATCAATCATGGTTGCCTCATAACCATCGGGTATCTTCTCAACAATTTTTGCTGACCCACTATTATTCCCCTTCTTCACAAGAACCTCCACGATAACTGCATCACCCTCGTATGTCATTGTTCTTTCAAGCTCAGGTGTTACAACATTTTGCGCCTGATTTTGAGTATTGGTAGTATCATTTTCATTACTATTGTCATTGCTGTTGTCATTTGTATTTTCTACATAATTAACTACAGAACCCGTTGGTAATACTCTAACAGTTACAGCACCAGCCCCCATATTCTTTCGCTCATTCTCATCGATATAACTTAAAATTCCACCGATATCAACCGTTCCCTCAAAAGT
Source organism: Marinilabiliales bacterium (assembly GCA_002869425.1). Taxonomy (GTDB): domain Bacteria; phylum Bacteroidota; class Bacteroidia; order Bacteroidales; family BM523; genus BM523. Next base: position 1,924 of record PKSZ01000730.1, on the reverse strand, counting down.
TGCATCAACATGAACTGTATAATATATTTCGAATTCTTCTTCAGCAGGTAAAGTACCCAACATCCACATAATTTTCACTTTCTGATCTTTAAATGAAAAAATGCCATTGGCTGATTCACCTTCAGAGCCCGTCAAGCCAATTGGTAATTCCTGCTGATACCTTGCAAAATTGTTCAACTGATCTTTATGAATCAATACTTTTACCGTAAACTCAATACCAGCAACAACTTCAGTCGGTACGGTAACTCTCAACCAAACGTCTGATGTGAAAAGGTATACAATACCAAACAGAAGATTTACAGCAATTATAAAATATTTTAGCATGTCTGCGACATTAATCTGTTATAACAATTTCAAATTTAGTAAACTTATATTCTTATACCTTTATATTAACAAACTGTTAATAACTGCGATTTTAATCAACAATAAATCCTCTTTCATCCTGTATATCTGCATATTATAAATGTTAACAAATAGTGCCCACCAATACTTTATACCGATAAAGCACTGATAATGTTTCAATTAAGCATATTTATAAACAAACTTACTAACAAGGTCAGCATTTTATTACTCTTATTATGTGGCACTTACATAATTATTCGAACAATTATACTAAATAACAAGCTAAGTAAAGTTTGATGTTAACTACACAAAGGACTAATCTTGAGAACAATAACTATTTATACTAAAAACAGAAACCAATNAAATAAAAAATCTTATGTTCGCTATAGAAAAAAACTATGCACCAATCAAAAGCATATATAGCCGCCCTTCTTGCTGCAATTTTCTGGAGCTTATCATTTATATGGTATAAGCAGGCCTTTATTGGTTTTGGTCCGGCAACGGTTATATTTATTAGGTTTTCGGTTTCCTCTGTTTTACTACTATCGATTTCTTTTATTATCAAAAAGCTGCAAAAAATTGACAAAAAAGACATACTTGCGTTTCTTCTCTTGTCCTTATTTCAGCCCTTTTTATATTTCCTTGCTGAAGGATATGGAATGGACCATACAAGTTCAACGACTGGCTCGGTAATCATATCAACCATTCCAATTTTTAGTACGATTGCTGCTCTTATGTTTTTTAATGAAAAACTTTCTAAAATAAACCTAACAGGGATTGTCATCTCATTTACAGGCGTAATGCTGGTTGTTAAATCCTCGGGAAGTACAGCAGAAGATACTATGCTTGGAGTATTTCTTCTTTTTGGTGCAGTATTTTCAGCCGTTATTTATAGTTTAATTCTTAAAAAACTTTCTGCAAAATACAACCCCATTACAATTGTAAGTATTCAAAATACGATTGCAAGCTTTATGTTTTTACCTCTATTCTTAATATTCGATCTTTCTCACTTTCAAATTGCAGGAAAGCAGGAAAGCATTATTGCTATAATTGAGTTGTCTGTATTTGGTTCTACACTGGCATTTCTTCTCTTTACATTTAGTATAAAATATATTGGGATTGCCAGAACTACTGTATTTACCAACTTAATCCCCATTTTCACTACAATATCGGCATTGATCATATTAAGTGAAAAACCAGATATTTGGAAAATCTCCGGTATTGTTGTTGTGTTATTGGGCTTATTTTTATCTCAAACAAAAAGATGGCCAATAAAAAGGAAAACTATAAAAACATAGGAAATTGTCCTCTATGTGGAAGAGTCATGTATGAAGGGTGTAATTTAGATGCCCACCACCTTATCCCTAAAACTTTTAAGGGTAAAGAAACCATCTTGATCCACAGGATTTGTCATCAAAAAATTCACAGCATATTTACAGAAAGAGAATTGCTTAATGAATATTATACCATTGAAAATCTTCTATCTCATGAAGACATAAAAAGCTTTGTTCACTGGGTGCAAAAAATTGATCCAATGATTTATAAAAGAAATAAAACTTCCAACCGAAAGAAAGAGAAAAAA